>NZ_JAUBRH010000062.1:12354-37070 GCF_036701775.1 Microcoleus sp. N9_A2
TGATTAAATGCGGTTGTGACTGTAGAGTTAGCTGTTAAATTGCCAAGAGCACTTGCAGCACCAACTGCACCATTGAAGGTAACATTACCGCTAATTGCATTCGCCGTCAAATCGCTGCTGCCGTCTACAGTATCGTTGAAAGTAATACCGCTGCCGGAGAGAATGGGATTGTTGGCAACAGTGACAGCATCTCCATAAGTTTGACTGCCAGTTGTAGTCACATTGCCATTAAGTTGAGTTGTGCCGCCAGCATTAGTCGTCAAACTCGTGGCATTGACTGTTTGATTAAATGCGGTTGTGACTGTAGAGTTAGCTGTTAAATTGCCAAGAGCACTTGCAGCACCAACTGCACCATTGAATGTAACATTACCAGTACCCCCATTCACAGTTAAATCGCTGCTGCCGTCAACACTATCGTTGAAAGTAATGTCGCTGCCGGAGAGAATTGGATTATTGGCAACAGTCACAGCATCTCCATAGGTTTGACTGCTGATTGTCTTGACATCCCCATTGAGTGTAGTTGTGCCGCCGGCATCTGTAGTTAAACTCACGCCATTGACTGTTTGATTAAATGCGGTTATTCCTGTAGAGTTAGCAGCAATATTTCCTAATGCCTTGGTATTGCCAACTGCACCATTGAATGTAATATTACCTGCACCCCCATTTACAGTTAAGTCGCTGCCAATGTTATTGGCATCAACAGTATTATTGAAAGTAACGCTACTGCCTGAAATAATCGGATTAGTGGCAATTGTGACAGCATCTCCATAAGTTTGACTGCCGATTGTAGCGACATTGCCTTTTAATTCAGTTGTGCCGCCGGCATCTGTAGTTAAACTCACGCCATTGACTGTTTGATTAAATGCGGTTATTCCTGTAGAGTTAGCAGTAATATTTCCTAATGCCTTGGTATTGCCAACTGCACCATTGAATGTAATATTACCCGTACCCCCATTTACAGTTAAGTCGCTGCCAATGTTATTGGCATCAACAGTATTATTGAAAGTAACGCTACTGCCTGAAATAATCGGATTAGTGGCAATTGTGACAGCATCTCCATAAGTTTGACTGCCGATTGTAGCGACATTGCCTTTTAGTTCAGTTGTGCCGCCAGCATCTGTGGTGACACTAGCAGCATTGACGGCATTAAATGTAGTTGTTCCTGTACTATTGGCGGTGATGTTTCCTACTGCGGTGGTACTACCTACTGCACCGCTGAAGGTAATGTTTCCTGTGCCAGAATTTGCGGTAAGGTTATTATTGCCATCTACTGTCCCATTTAAACTAATGTTGCCACTACTACCCGTACCGAGAGTAACATTGCTACCTAGTAAAGTATTGCCATTGATTGTAATATTTTGATTCGACGTGCTGATGTCAGCATTTAGATTTGTTGTATTTGCAGATATGGTAATTGGAGCGTTATTGCTTCCCGTGATGGGACTGTTAATTGTAATTGTACCTGGTGAGGTTTGCAGGGTAGTAGGAGGATTTAAGGTGATGGGGTCATTAACTGATATGTCACCACCGCTATTTGTTTGAATAGTAAATGAACCTAAGCTCGGTTGTACTAATCCTATTTGTGTTGGTGTTAAATTTAAGCCGCTACCGGGAATGTTGCCGATGACTATTGGCGCAGCGGCTGTGAATGGTTGTAGGGTTAAATTGCCTGTTCCAGATACATTTCCTGTCCAGTTAATCGCGTTACTTGTAAGCAGAACGTTATTGGTAATTGTCGCTGGGCCGTTCAGGTTTATGCTGCTGGTTGCTGTTACGTTACCGGAAAGATTGGTATTGCCTGTAGTGGTTAAGCTAAGGAGGTTAGTAGTATTAGGAAAAGTGTTATTTCCTGTGCTATTGATCGTGAGGTTTCCCAGGGGAATGATACTACCGATCGCGCCTGTAAATGTAACGTTACCTGCACCTGGAATGAGTAGTAAATTTTGATTATTTGCTGTAGTGCCATCAAGGGTGCTATTAAAGGCGACATTGCCACTGCTGGTAGTTCCTGATGTTGTCAGGGTAATAGTTGGTTGAGTGAGGATAACGGGTGATTGGAAGGTAATATTGCCACCACTTCCTGCTTGAGCAGAGGTATTAATATCACCACTAAGGGTAAGATTGTTTGTACCCGGATTGAAGGTTATAGCACCCGCAGTGCTGGTGCTAGAAGTTGAACTGGTACTAGAATTGAGTGAACCTGTAGTAATACCACCGGGAGCCGTGAGCGCGATCGCACCTCCATTTCCTGATAAGGAAGAGGCAAACAGCCCTCCAGCAGTGGTATCGATCGCGCCTGTTCCTCCAGTAATAGAGAGGGTGATATTCCCTGCCGTAACATTACTACTGGCAGTGGAAGCCAGATTGCCAGTAGTAATGTTGCCCCCAGTAGTTGAGAGTGCGATCGCTCCTCCATTTCCTGAGAAGGCAATGGACAACACACTTCCAGCACTGGTGTTGATCGCACCTGTTCCTCCAGTAACGGAGAGCGTGATATTCCCTCCCGTACCTGCACCTGTTGAATCGGACCGCAGATTACTACCAGTAGTAATGTTACCACCAGTAGTTGAGAGGGTGATTGCTCCTCCATTTTCTGCAAGGGAAAACAGACCATTAGTAGTAATGTTACCAGCAGCAGTTGAAAGAGCTATCAATCCTCCATTTCCTAAAATGGAATCGGAATTCAGATTTCCAGCACTGGTGTTGATGTCACCATTTCCTCCGATAACAGAGAGGGTAATATTTCCTCCTCCTCCGCCTCCGCCGCCGGCAGAGGAATTCAGAAAACCAGTAGTAATATTACCACCAACAGTTGAGAGGGCGATCGCTCCACCATTAGTTGAAGAGGCACTGGAAGTTAGACTTCCAGCAGTGGTGTTAATAGAACCACTTCCTCCAGTAACAGAGAGGGTAATATTACCTCCCGGAGGACCGATAAAACTGCTGACAGAGGAATTCAGATTACCAGTAATAATGTTGCCACCAGAAGTTGAAAGGGTAATCGCTCCTCCCTCTGGTGATGGTAAACTGGACTTCAGAGTGCTGGCAGATGTGTTGATATCACCTCCACTCGTGAGGGAAATATTGCCGCCGTCAGTGGAAAGGTTGGCATTAACTGATATTGCATTACTAGCATTAAATGCGATCGCCCCATTCCCAGAATTAGTAATAGGCTGATTAACATTAATATTGTTATCGGCATTCAGCGTTAGGGAGTTGCTATTACTCCAGGCAACGGGAGCATTAACTGTAATGTCCCCTACAGCCGCAAAAGGTGATGCAGTGGAGATCGTGACATTACTTACTCCCAGTTGCGTTTGCAGTGTCCCATTATTAATGTTAGAAGTAGTAGCCCCGGGAGCAAATGTTCCGCCTACGAACCCCCCACCTGTATCAGCGGCCACACTGATAGTGATGTCTGTAGGATCTAGCAATAGCGTCCCTGCAATCCCAAAGGTCGATCGCAAATCCACCAACCCTTGAAAATCCAGCGATTGCTTTCCCGACACTTCCGCAAAGCCGCCATTGCCAGAAAACAAGCCACCTCTCGCCGTAATATTGCCATTAAAGCGAGTAGTTTCATCAGCCCAAACTATGACTCGCCCGCCATTCCCATTACTAACAGCATCAGCATTAATCGTCGAGTTGCTGCTAACAAAAGTCCGCGAAGCATTGGGCACAGTTCCCAAACCCTGATAATCTCCCCCAATCAGTACATTACCGCCACCGTTAATCCCAGAAGCATTGATATTGCCTGCAATAACTCCTACTTTGTCGCCTAAAATATTTACAGTACCGCCAGTGTTGCCAGAGACATTGACACTGCCGGATGCGATCGCAGTTCCCGCAGTTACCGGCACTGCAACATTCCCCGTCAACACAACTTCGCCATTGGGATTTACCGTCAAACCCGTCGCCTGTGCCACACCTTGTCCAGTCAGCAACTCCGGCAAAGATAACACTGGCTGCGTCCAATTGTTTGGCAGCGAACTTTGATTTGCTGTCGGCTGAATATCCAAGCTCAATAAATTTCCAGCTTGACTAATCCGCACCAAATTGTTACCCGGTACGGCGCTGATGAGAATATTGCCGCTAGGCGCAGTTATCTGACCCGTATTGACAACCGTACCGCCGATCAAACTTAAACTTTGGCCTGGTGCCACCGTCAAATTGCCTGCATTAACAATGCTTCCCCCTGGCAAATTTGTAAACGCAAAACTATTCGGTGTCCCGATTAAAGTTGTCCAATTGTTATTGCCGATCGCACTAAACCACTGATTGTTCCCAAAACCAATCCCAGTCGCCGTACTAGCATTAAAAGATCCAGGCACGTTAAGACTGGCATTCGGCCCGAAAATTAGGCCAGCAGGATTCATCAAAAATAAATTGGAATTGCCGCCTGTGACTTGAATTAAGCCATTTATTAAAGAAGGATTACCCCCAGTAATCCTTCCCAAAATATTTTGAATATTCGGATTAGTCAGAAAGTTAGCAGTTTGACCTTCGCTGAGGCCGAACTGAGTAAAACTGTGAAAAAGATTAGCCTTATCTCCGCTGAAAGACCCCCCGGAAATGTCGTAGCGGTTGCCGTTGGGAGTAACAACTGTGTTAGTGCCGTCCGCTGCCGGGGCGATGGGTTGCGCGTTGGCCGGGGCCGCCGCTGCACTCAGCCAGCCAACGATGAATAACCATCCGAGTAAATGTAATCTGTTGGTTGTCATTATGCTGAAAAATTTGGCTTAAAGTGCGATCGTATTTATTTATCCTATTTTTACTCATAAAAATTCCTCATGTCAATAGGAGCAGCCTATTTTTGCTTGCCGCATAATTAGGAATGGAAAAGGAAATGTATGTATTTAATTACTATGATTTACGTAGAAATAGTTTTTTTTACTAGCACTTAGTCGTGGGCAATGAAATTTGGTTTCTTGTTTTGACTTGCACTGCTTCCCTGACGCAATTACCTTAAAAAACAGGGTTGATGCGTTCGGGAATGTTGGGGAAAATATGGCGCGTAACGCGAGGGTTAGGGGTTTAAAAAACTGGGAATATTAGTCAAAATTACGTAAATATCGATGTCTGTTCTCCCGCTTGCTTCCAGTGGCAAAAAACTGGCTCAAATCTCTACTCGCGATCGCCGCCACTTCTTTCTGCATCGGGCGCGCAGCTTGTAGCCCGCTTTTATGAACAACTGACTGAACAGCCGACGTGCTCTCAAAAACTTTATATTTTCTGGATGAACTTTACCAAAACTTCATAAAGCTCGAGTAAAAATTTTATGTATTTTTGATGAAAGCCAATATTTGCAAGTCTTGCACTCAACTTTAGACAGTTACTAAAACGAAGTAAATGTAGTAGGTTGGAAGTCTAGGCAGGATGAAAATCTTGCTGTTACAGATTAAACTGTGCCAATCTGGTGTCAGTGAAAACTCTTAGAAGAAGCACTCATTTACTCCAAAACACCCTTAAGTGAGATCTGTATGTAGATTCACTGGTGTGGAGCCTCTTCTTTAGGTTTGACGATCGTCCTAAATATATCAGGCTCGCGATCGTCGATTCGCGTCACGGCAACATGGCATTTTGCGCCTTACTACCTAACAATACTGGAGGAATCAGGGTTATGACTACTTTAACGCTAGTCAAAAAAACATCTTTTACGATCGCCAGCTTGGCAACCACAATCTTGCTCAGCATCTGCACGCCCGTCCAAGCTTTCATGTTTGGCACAAAGGGCATCCAATTCGATGAAGATACCAGCATAAACTTTACCTTCGACGAATCACACGGCAGTTACCAGTCCAGCTTGTGGGTAGCCCAAGCTCAGTCAGGAAACACAGGGTACAGCAACATCGCCAGACTGTTTTACGAGCTTCAACCCTCAGATAACGGCGCAGCCGATGAATCAAAGGGAAGCTTCGGCAACGCTGTCACATCTGACAACGGCTCCATCACCCAAACCTTCAAATTTTTGGGAAATCAAATTTATGCCCTGCTGCTGTGGAGCGACAGCGGCACCGGCCAACAATTCGAGCAGTACGCCTCCAGTAGCACCTTGATGAACAGCCCCACATGGTTTGCCGCCAACACCCAGTTTCGGAGAGATGACTGTGTGGTGACGGGCTGTCAGCAAGCGGTATTTGGCGACTTTAAGCTCGACTACAACTCCAGGGACTCATTTACCAACATCAACGGCGGTAAAGGCCCAGAGCAATATTCATTGCTGACATTGGCCCAACTGGCTCAGGGCACAAAAATCTCCTTCGACGATGCCGGAGGAAATAACGACGCTGACTTCCAAGACTTCATCGTTTCAGCCGAGGTAGCTCCCGAACCAGTCACGGTGTTCGGCACTATGCTGGGGATCGGGGCTTTGGCTGCGGCTCGCGGGAAAAAAAAGCGACAGCAGCAACCAGAAAAATGACTTTTAACCAGCTCATGCAAATCTAAATAGTGAGTCTGTTCAGTGGTACTGTGAGAAATAGCATTTCTAAATGTTAAGACTTTTTCCACAACGGGAAAAATAGAATCCTAACAAAGGCACTATTCATGGTATCCACCGCAACAAAAACGAACGTAGGCTACATCACCCAAATCATCGGGCCGGTTGTAGACGTAAAATTCCCAGGCGGCAAACTGCCCCAAATCTATAACGCTATTACGATCGCCGGCAAAAACGAAGCAGGTCAAGACATTTCTGTTACCTGCGAAGTTCAGCAACTGCTCGGAGACAGCCAAGTGCGTGCAGTTTCCATGAGTACAACCGACGGCTTAATGCGCGGTATGGAAGTAGTAGATACCGGGAAAGCGATCCAAGTTCCCGTCGGAATCCCGACTCTCGGCCGTATTTTTAACGTCATCGGCGAACCCGTAGACAACCTCGGCCCGGTCGATACTTCCGAAAGTATGCCCATCCACCGCCAGCCGCCGGCTTTCACCGAACTAGAAACCAAGCCTTCGGTGTTTGAAACAGGGATCAAGGTCATCGACCTCCTGGCTCCCTACCGTCGCGGTGGCAAAATCGGTTTGTTCGGCGGCGCAGGCGTCGGCAAAACCGTGATTATGATGGAACTCGTGAACAACATCGCTAAGGCTCACGGCGGCGTGTCCGTGTTCGGTGGTGTGGGCGAGCGCACCCGTGAAGGTAATGACCTTTACAAGGAAATGATCGAGTCTGGGGTTATTGACGAAAAAGACCGCAGCAAGTCGAAAATTGCCCTAGTATACGGTCAAATGAACGAGCCACCTGGTGCTCGGATGCGCGTGGGCCTGTCGGCTCTAGCGATGGCCGAATACTTCCGCGATGTCAGCAAGCAAGACGTACTCTTGTTCATTGACAACATCTTCCGGTTCGTACAAGCTGGTTCTGAAGTATCCGCTCTGTTGGGTCGGATGCCTTCGGCTGTGGGATATCAGCCGACTCTCGGTACAGACATGGGCGACTTGCAAGAACGGATTACTTCGACTACCGAAGGTTCGATTACTTCGGTTCAAGCTGTGTACGTACCTGCGGATGACTTCACTGATCCAGCGCCGGCTACGACTTTTGCTCACTTGGACGCTACAACTTTGTTGTCTCGTGGTTTGGCTGCGAAGGGTATTTATCCGGCTGTTGATCCGCTGGAGTCTACCTCCACAATGTTGCAAGTTAGCATTGTAGGCGAAGAACACTATGGTGTGGCGCGTCAGGTGCAGTCTATTTTGCAACGCTACAAGGAATTGCAAGATATTATTGCGATTTTGGGTTTGGACGAGCTGTCTGAAGATGACCGCTTGACCGTTTCTCGTGCTCGCAAAATTGAACGTTTCTTGTCTCAACCGTTCTTTGTGGCGGAAGTGTTCACCGGTTCCCCCGGCAAGTACGTCAAGCTGGCTGATACCATTAAGGGCTTCCAAATGATTTTGGGTGGCGAACTTGATGAGTTACCGGAACAAGCTTTCTATTTGGTTGGCGATATCAACGAGGCGATCGCCAAAGCTGAAAAAATGAAGGCTGACGCTAAGTAATTTTAGTCATTAGTCAGTAGTTAGTAGTCAGTTGGTAGTAGTCAGTAGTTCATTGTTAGTTGTTATTTGTTAGTTGTTGATTTTTACTAATAACCAATAACTAATAACTAATAACCAGTGACAACTGCCAACTGACGACTGCCAACTGACAACTGCCAACTGACAACTGCCAACTGACAACTGACAACTGACAATTTATGACATTAACTGTGCGCGTAGTTGCCCCAGACAAAACAGTTTGGGATTCTAATGCTGAAGAAGTAATTCTGCCGAGCACCACAGGCCAATTAGGTATTTTAAGCGGTCACGCTCCGATGTTGACGGCTTTGGATACCGGAGTGATGCGCGTCCGTCCCGGTAAGGAATGGGTGGCGATCGCTCTGATGGGCGGCTTTGCAGAAATCCAAGAAAACAAAGTTACTATTCTTGTCAACGGCGCTGAAAAAGGCGAAACCATTGATAAAGAAGCTGCTCGCGCTGCTTACACTGAAGCAGAAGCTCGTTTGGAAAAGTCCGGTAGCGGCACTTTGCAAGAGCAAATTCAAGCCAAGCAAGCAATCAAACGCGCGAGAGCTCGTTTCCAAGCTGCCGGCGGCACGCTTTAGCGCTAAGGGTAGGGACACGGCTTTTGTAGTAGGGACACAACAATGTTCATTGGTGTCAACAATCGCCTGAAAGCCTTGAGAAATCTCGTTTTTACCTGAGTCCAGATCCCCCTAAATCCCCCTTAAGAAGGGGGACTTTGATCGGAGTCTTGTCCCCCCCTTCTTAAGGGGGGCTAGGGGGGATCGAACCCTAATAGTCAAACAGCAGACCGGTATTACGTTTGACGTTAAGTTGACACTAATGAACAATGTTGTGTCCCTACAGTTTTGCTAAACTCCCACTTCGGACAGTAGCGATTGCATTGTTTCCCAAGATAACCCCTGCTGAAGATAGCGGGGGTTATTTGGGTTGTAGGGGCTCTGGAGCCGATCGACACTGACAATTTTTGCTCCAGGCGGCAAAACTGGAACCTCTGGATCGAAAGCGGTCGATCGCACCAGGGAGCTAGAAAAGCCTTTAAAAATAGCAATTTCGTCGAATTCGCCGTCAATTTGGGCCTTGACGATTAAAACTTCGTGCGATCGGGCGATCGTGTATTGTTCCAAGCGACGAGCAATAGAGTCAGCCATAGCAAATCTCACTTTCCTGAAATCTGCTATAATATAGCTTAATTTTTTGGCTAATTTTAGGGACAGACAGCTAATTTTTTATTTTTAATTCGACATTTTTTAACAGCAGGAAGTAACCAGACATAATATAAATTAATTGTGTAAAAAACCTCCGAAAAATTTTACTCCTGCCTAACCTACTTGTCCGATATTTTATGAGCCACAGAAAGACTAGGTTTAAATTATCGTTTTCCAGTCAAAATTTTATTAAACGGCGTTTTGCTTGGGGATAGACGCTGCTATTTATGCTAGCTTTTTGCTTGAGTTCAGCTCTGGCAAGTTGCAACTTAGAGCTAATAAATAACTGTTTACGGGGCGGAAATTCTAGTTAGTGACTCAATTCTAGAGCGTTTGGGCGATCGAGAGAAATATATGTGCCGATTTGTCGATCGAGTTACAGTAAAAGGCAAAAAATCCGGCGTGTCGGTGTTTGAAATTTATGATGCAGAAACAGAACAAAGCATTGAACTAAAACAGGAAACTGCTGCTGAATTTCAAAAAGGTCTAGATCTTTATTTCGAGCAAAATTTTACTGAAGCGCAAAAATTATTCAGTAAGATTTGCGAAATAAATTCTCAAGATAAGTTAGCAGCAATTTACTGCCAGCGCTCTCTAAAGAATCGAATGTATGGAGTGGCAGATGGATGGTCGGGGATAGAAGTTTTGGATGAAAAATAGTAAAAGTAACATCAAGCTGATGGCATAAATTTTTACCTGTTTATCCGGTTTTTTTGGCTCGGGTATCAGTCATAATAGATTCAGGTCGAAGTCGGATGGCTCAAAATAAGGAGTTTTCTGGGAAGATACGCCGTCGATCGCGCTGCTGTGACTTCAAACTCGCATATACTGCCGAAAGCTGTGCGAGATAGAAACCCGGTTGTGCTGACAAATCTCAGGTTTGAGAGCGATTCGGGAAGAAACCGAGAATCAGGCTTTAGTTGGGTGAGTTTTGTTCAACTATAAAAAGGTTTACAATACTTATAGAAACCGCGCCCGAAGGTGATGACGTTCTTAAGAACGAAAATTTAATAAATTAAACCTCTCCCACACTCCTCTGTTTCCAGAAGCGGCAAGGAAAAGAGAGGCAGAGCCTCCGGATCTGCATTACCAGGCAGAGCCTGGTAACGAGTAAAACGAGTCAATCGCTTAAGTTATTAAATTTTGATTCCTTAATTGCTAAAACATAAGCTTTTATTGCGTCTTTCTTCTTCCTTCTTCTTGATGACTGATGACTGATGACTAATGACTAATGACTGATGACTTCTATAAAAGCGGTGCAGCTTCGATCCGAGTATCAACTGTGTCTTTCAAGCTAAATTAATCTTATGTCAATTCTTTCTTTGAAGCGCTTAATTACCAAAATTTCAGGAAAATCGACGCTCCAAACTGTGCTCGTAGTTCCGTTTGTTTTGCAAGTATTTGCAGCGGTGGGAATTGTAGGATATTTATCATTTAAAAACTCTCAAAGAGCAGTGAATGACCTTGCCGATCAGTTGATGGGGGAGGTGAGCAATCGCATTGAGCAAAATTTGAAAACTTATCTGCAAACTCCGCACCAAATCAATCAAAGCAAGCTGGATGCAGTGAAACTGGGTTTTGTGAACATGAAAGATTTGTCAGCTTGGGAAAAGTATCTGTGGCGGCAAGTGCAGTTATATCCTTATATTAATTTTACGTCGATCGCCAATCAAGATGGAGAATACCGCACTGGCGAAAAGACATCGGATGGAACTTTATTGATTAACGCCTCGGGCCCTGCTACAAATTTTGATTTTTATTCCTACAATACTAATGATTCGGGCGATCGCACGACAGTAGCAGCCACCGTCAAAAACTTCGACATCCGACAGCATCCTTCCTACAGCTATGCGGCTCTAACAGCCAAACCAACTTGGAGTTCAGTTTATATATCCTTCGTAGAACCCACATTGATTCTCAGCGCTTTGCAACCAGTTTATAACAGTCAGAAACAGCTAGAAGGAGTATTAATTGCTGCTTTGCGTCTCGACAGTATCGGTCAATTTTTAAACAGCCTCAAAATAGGCAAATCCGGTCAAACTTTTATTATCGAAAGAAACGGTACGCTGCTGGCAACTTCCACACCGGAAAAACCTTTCCGCACCCAAAACGGTAAAAAAGAACTGTTTAAAGTCACAGAAAGCAGCGATCCCGTAACGCACAATACAGCTAAATATTTAGAAAATCACTTTCAAAACTTGCGCCCAATCACCAAATCGCAGCAACTAAGTTTTGAAATAAACGGCAAACAGCAATTTTTAAAAGTCCTACCATTTCAAGACGGCAAAAGTTTAGATTGGCTGATTGTCGTCGTAGTTCCCGAAGCCGATTTTATGGAACAAATTCATGCCGGCAACAGAACTACAATATTGCTATGTCTGGCCGCATTAGTGATGGCTACTGTGCTAGGACTTATCACTTCTCGCTGGATTACCAAACCAATTTTAAAATTAAAAGATGCAGCAATAGCTTTGTCTGAAGGACAATTTGACAAAACTGTCAAGCTCGATCGTTCCGACGAATTAGGCATACTTGCCGCTGTTTTTAACAGCATGGCAGCACAAATGCAAGCATCCTTTACAGCCTTAGAAACTAAAAATAGCGAATTAGAGCGACTGGACAAACTGAAAGACGAATTCTTAGCAAATACTTCTCACGAACTCCGCACTCCCCTCAACGGCATTATTGGGATTGCAGAATCTTTAATAGACGGTGCTACCGGACAACTGCCAGATTCAACAAATTTTAACTTAGGTTTGATTGCAGCTTCGGGAAAAAGATTGTCTACCTTAATTAACGATATTCTAGATTTTTCTCAATTTAAACACAAAACTATAGAACTGCAAATTAAGTCCGTTGGTGTCAGAGAAATAGTCTCTGTAATCCTCACCTTGTCTCAGCCCTTAGCAAATCAAAAAAACATACAGTTAATTAACTCAGTCGCTCCCGAATTGCCGCCCATAGCAGCCGACGAAAATCGGTTAGAGCAAATCCTTTACAACTTAATCGGCAATGCGATTAAATTTACCGAAAAAGGCACAGTTGAAATCTCAGCAGAATTAGTAAATGGCAACGAACAATCGCCGCTTAATTCGCAATTAGCCATTACTGTATCCGACACCGGCATTGGCATCCCCGAAGATAAATTAGAGCGAATTTTTGAATCCTTTGAACAAGCTGACGGTTCCACTGCTAGAGAATATGGTGGCACGGGTTTAGGATTAGCTGTGGCCAAGCAATTAGTAGAATTGCACGGAGGTAAAATTTGCGTATCTTCAACTGTAGGCGCGGGTTCCCTATTCACTTTTACTTTGCCAGTATCTGAAAGTCAGCCGGAATTGAGCAGCATACATCCGCGTTTAAGCCAGGAATCTCGCATTTTAACAACTCCTGAATTAGCCGAACAATCATCTATCATAAATTCTGGGTTATCAGCCAATAGCGACTTGCCAGAAAGTCAAAAAATAAAAATTTTGGTAGTCGATGATGAACCGATTAATATTCAGGTAATCACTAATAATCTTTCTTTAGAAAACTACGCCATAACTCAAGCGAGCAATGGCTTAGAAGCTTTAAATCTGATTGCATCAGGATTTAAGCCAGACTTAATTTTACTGGACGTAATGATGCCCCAGATGACTGGTTATGAAGTGTGCAGAGAAGTTCGCAAAAAATACTCGCCTTTAGAAATGCCGATTCTGATGCTGACGGCAAAAAATCAAACTACCGACTTGGTAGAAGCTTTTAACTTAGAAGCCAATGATTATGTAACTAAACCTTTTATCAAAAAGGAGTTGTTGGCGAGAATTAACACGCAAATTCGTTTGGCAAAACTGAATGCAGCTTACGGCAGGTTTGTGCCGCACGATTTTTTGAGTTTGCTGGAAAAACCGAGTATTATTGAAGTAAAATTAGGCGACAATCAGGAAAGGGATATGACAGTGCTGTTTGCTGATATTCGCTCGTTTACGTCGCTTTCAGAACAGATGACACCGCCAGAAAATTTTGCATTTATTAATACTTATTTGGGAAAAGTTAGCCCTGCAATTAGGAAAAATAATGGGTTTATTGACAAATATATTGGAGATGCAGTCATGGCTTTGTTTTCTACATCTCCTGATGATGGTGTACGAGCAGCAATTGATATGCAAGAAGAAGTGAATATTTTTAACCAGGAGCGCGAACAAAAGGGCTTGTTTCCGATCGCGATCGGCGTCGGTTTGCACGCGGGTAATTTGATGCTGGGTACAATTGGCGAGCGAGAACGGATGGAAAGTACGGTGATTGCTGATGCGGTGAATCTCGCATCTCGTTTGGAAGGATTGACTAAGGTTTACGGCGCAAGAATTCTAGTTAGCGGTGCAATTATCGATCGCCTGGAGGAGCCTGAAAAATATAAGTACAGATTTGTCGATCGCGTAGCGGTGAAAGGAAAAACCAATGCTGTGTCGGTGTTTGAAATTTATGATACAGAAACAGAGAAGAGCATTGTACTCAAGCAGCAAACTGCGGAAATTTTTCAAGAAGCTCTCAATTTTTATTACCAGCAAAAGTTTGTTGCCGCCCAAAAAGTATTTGAGAATATTTTACAAATCAATCCTGACGATCGCGTAGCAATGCTGTATTTCAAACGAGCTCGCAAGTATCGAATGTACGGAGCGCCGGATGGGTGGTGTGGGGTGGAAACTTCGACGGAGAAATAGGGCGCACACTGCACGCCCTACTCTCTTTAACAGATGGTTGCACAAACTTTAAAATATAGTTGTACAAACGCCCAATTTATTCCAAGTTTTAGGGCCGACAATGCCATCAGCAACGATTTGTTGTTGCTTTTGAAAATTGATGACTGCTTGTTGGGTTTTCGGGCCGAATCCTCCATCAGTATTTAAAGAAAATCCGCTGGCGTTCAAGAGTCGCTGAAGGTAGCGAACGTCCTCATTTTGGGTGGCGCCATCGTTGCGTTTGAGTAGGGGAAAATAACGGCAGGAAGGTAATTCAGTGCGAATTGCGTTTGTAGTTTGCATGGTTTGATTCTCAATTGGTTGTTTGCAAGTTATTTGAAAGCAGAGAAATGCGGAAAAGATTTAACTTGGATTTAACATCCGGGTTCACCGGTATAACAAGCGCCTAATAGACTCCAAGTTTGAGGGCCGACAATGCCATCAACAGCAATCTTATTTTCCTTTTGAAATTTGATGACAGCTTGTTCGCTTTTGGGGCCGAAGAATCCATCAGTTACGACGGGATATCCCTTTTTAACTAAGGATTGTTGGAGATAGCGCACGTTTTGATTGGCAGTGGTGCTATTATTTCGTTTCAGTGTGGGCAGTGAAGAGCAAAGAGGCAATTGAGCGTAAATTGAATTTGTGGTTTGCATGGTTTGATTGGGGATTAGTGGTTTGCAAGTCGTTTGAACTTGCTATTCCCCAGTTGTAGCTGTGGGGGGAAGTGCTTTAACAGTCGCTTTTTATAGTGACACTTATCTGGGGTAGCTCAGATGAGTGACAGCCCGCTATCAAATCCGTTTTGTACAAAGTAATTGTCAAAGGCAAACAGCAGCGAATTTCCATTTTTTATCAACTTTTAGCATCTTTGCCACCAGCCCCACACCATAAGTCAATACGGTTCACTTAAGACAGATCCCCCCTAACCCCTTAAAAAGGGGGGGACAAGAATGCCCTCTTGCGTCCCCCTTGCTTTCGGGGGATTTAGGGGGATCTCCGGGGCATAAATATCTTAAGTGAACCGTATTGCACCATAAGTAAATCGGCCCGAAAAAACGCCCCTATGAAACGAGGGCAAAGTCTCCAAAGGCTCTCTACTGGCTGACTTAAACCTGTTTACATAGTGTTACGTTATGCGGTTTAATCCCGTCTACCTACTTACCTGTACGGCTGTTGGTGTCGGGATGGATAGGCTGATTGACGTAGAGAAAGCGAGGCAATCAATCGTGTCACGGTAATCGCTGCACTCTTGTATAAGCTGAGTAATGATTTTTTCTATAGAGGAGGCAAAAATACTGTATTTAAAGCTAGTTAACCATTTGAGCGAAAAGGGCGATCGCGAAAATTGCTCTGGGGTTGGGACTTTAACTTAGAAGTGATATCGTAGTATCGGTAGATAGTCGATTTCCGGCTGTCAAACAACTTGAGAATTGAATCAATGACAATTTCTGTAACTATCGGGTTAAAGTCGGAAATAAAGTCGTCGGCGTCCAGATTTTCTCGAAAAAATTCCTTTGCTCGATCGCACTGATAGCGCATTTCGTCAAAGCCAACAATTTTTACCACAAACGTTGTCAGTGGCGAGTTCTCCAAATCGGTTTTAGAAGTGCTTTTAGCCCGCCCATTTTCTAATAAATTTAATACTTCCGCTTCTAAACCAATTTTAGGTTGATAAGGTTTTTCTATCTGTGGAAAAAAGCTTTCCAGGCGCACGCAGTTAGCAGCTTGATCCGGCATTCCTCCCATCATCATCGCCAGAGAAACCTCAATCCCCAAATCCGAAGAAAGAGCTTCTAGCAGGGCGAGAGCAGACAGTTTGCACCCCAAATAAAGCTTCGCAATTTCGAGATTGTACTTAGCAGTAGTTTGCCAACGCTGATACGTGCGATCGTCTGGATATCCCTCAAACTGCCGGAAAATTATTTCTGGCTTGAGATAATTCAGAAAACCTTCCATCTTGAGCAAAGCAACTCGGTAGTCGCGAACCGTGTAAAAACCACAGCAGATGAGATTGTGATTGGTTTCCGGCAGTAAATTCCAGGTATTTGCCAAAAAATGGGCTGAACTATGGTGAGCAAAGCTCATCACATCCCGGTTAGAAATTCGCACAGCTTTTTTGACGGTTTCCCGCATTTCCTCATCAGTCAAACTGAGGTTAAATCGGCTATTTACTGCTTGCAAGCGCTCATAAAGGCGTTGGCTTACCGTTACTCCCGACTCGGCGGCGCGAAACGGAATTGTTGCATCAATGCAGCCTGCAATTTGAAGCAATTGCTCGCGTTTGAGAAATGGTTCTAGAGCTTTTGCTGCTACGACAGCGCTGAGAAATTCGTTTTGTCCGGCGAAAGGATTGAGGACTTCGCCCGGTACAAAATTGAATACCAGCATTACCATATCGAAGATAGCATCCGCCGGCAGTTCAGATTGATCCCGAATTTGTAGTTGTTTGTTAACCTCTTTTGCAAGAGGAGTGATGTAGTAGCTGACGTTAAAGTTAATGCTGCGATCGACTTGCACGTAGACGGTATCGTGAAATAAAGCTGCCAAAACCTCGATCGCGTCTTCATCTCCCCCCACCTCAAAAATATGTTCGGGAGTGTGAAAAAACCGCCAGGGCCCCATCATCGGCTGAACAATCAGTTCGGCAATCCGAGCGACTTCACTTGGTTCGACTTTTGCTTCCAGGCGATCGAGCGCCCAAATCAGCCTTTCTAAGCACTGTAAGTAGGCTTGTTTGCTATCCATCACAGTCTTTCCCAATAACATTGCTGTCAGTCGATTTTAGATTTTAGATTTTAGATTTTCTCGACAGATGAATCTGGAAGCTGGAACCTTAGTCTAAAATTTTTAGATCTCCACGACTGGAGTCCACGGCTTGTATCTGTTTTTGGGCGGGTCACGTCAGCCACCCTGCTCGTTAGTTTGATTTTTTCCTAGATGCGCCCCGGCTGTTTTTATTTGGGATTTATGAGCTTTTTGTGGAATACTTTAGCTGCAATTTAGGAGGGAAATACTAACTTAAACTACACTTAATTTCCGGTAGCTGACCTCCCCTGTTTTCCTAGTCTAATAAGCACAAAGTATGACAAGTAAATTACATAGATTCCTAAACCTATCAGACCCAACAATCCCAAAAATTGAGGGGTTACCGTAGGGTGAAACATTTGTTTATAGAGCCAAGGTGGATCTAACCAAATGCGGCAAAAAGGTTCGTCAATTACCTGAATTTGAGATTTAAAAGCACAGCTTAAGAAGGGAAGTTGAGCTAGTGCGCCCAAACCGCTGTAAACAGTAATCGCCCACCGCCAAGCTGTAAAAGCCAGTTTCAGGGACGACTGCGGTCGATCGGCAATTTCTTCGTTTAAATCCTCCCAAAACCACAGACTAGCAGGAATTAAGGCCCTCCCAATCACCGACGATACAAAGCTCACAGGCAGCGCAGCCATCATCAGGTAAAGTGTAATTGCCAGCAAACTCGCCACCCGCCAATAAATAATTGACAAACGGACGATCGCCTCAGCTTTTGCCACAACAGCCCAAATCAGCACTACCAGCGGGATCGAAATTGTTAATAACACAGACAACCGGTAATCCATCCAGACAAGTGGCTGAAACCAAGGCCCGGTGGCTGCCAATAAAAGACTCAACATCTTTGGGAAAATATACTCACTTATTTGTCACAAATTTTACTACAAAAATGCTAAAAAATCAGCAACCAGAACACGGTCTTAATGTTTTAGTTGCTGCTATTTTTTCTAAGGTACTTGGCGCGCTTTGAAGGGTACTTGAGACACGATAGACGGCAATAGCCTTGAGTTAAAACTGTTTATTCCTGAGAGTTCTCCTTCCCATCCTCGCCCCCAATGGGGACGCAAGAGCAAATTCTTGTCCCCCAAGGGGCAGGGCGGTTTCATTCTCACGAAAATCGCGATTTTGACTCTTGTAGTGCCAAGAATGCCTACCCCCCCACAGACGATTTCACAAGCATTTCAGACATGGGGGCTGCGCCCCGTGGCTGCCTCTACAAGAGAATGAAACAGCCCTGGGGGCGAGGGGGAAGCTGGCGGATTTGAACCGTATTGGGATAGAGGGCAAATCTCGCCATTATTTCAAGGCTCAACCCCTAAAATAAAATTCTCCCGCGCCAAAAGTTAGATTTCGGCGCGGGAGGGAAGGAATAGAGCTAAATGGCTCGTTTATTCCTCGTAGATGCGGCACTCAGCAGCGTCAGGATTGTCGTCGCAATATTTTGCAAAAGAATTCTTAGGTTTGACTTGCTTTTGGTGGGAAGCTTCTGCTTGCAGTTCTTCAACTGCGTCCCACGCCGCCGCGCATTCCCCGGAAGCCGCGCCCTTGAGGTCACAGACGGTACGAGCGCTTTCTAGTTCTTCTTCAATTTTTTCTTGGATATTGCCTGCGGGTGTTGTTGTCATAAAGCTTGTTGGTATGAATGTGTAGGAGAATATGGTTGTCCCCGACCTATTTCTAGGTAATGTTAGCAGGCGCCTTTGTTTAGTGAGCTTGTTCGGCTAACGGCACGTCCTTAACCCAAATAAAGATGTTTAACCGTTAACGACATAGCAAGGGACTAGCTAAGCAGCCGCTTGGTGTCATAACTCAAAAAACGTAGACTTCTAAAGTCTTAGGCTAGTCAAGAGTGGTTTAAGTCTTAGGCTAGAAGCCCAGTGTCTTTAGACCTGGGTCGTTGACCTTATTAAGTAAGAAAGGTTTTCTTTTTGGATGTTAGTTTGGGTTGGATTTGCTGTTTCGGTCTAGCGACCCCAGCTAATAATAGCTTGAGATGCGCTGCTGTTGCAGCAGCCCAGATAGAAACCATCCATAACTGCGATCGCAGCCCGTCTCTACTTCCTGCTTTACTCTACCCCGTCGGCGGGGGAAGAGTCCACAGGCATCAATGTAGGTCGAGCTGACCTTACTTTTGATGAAAACATTACACGAGGTTGGTGTGTCAAACTGTATTGAACTTTATCTTTTAAGATTTAGCTGAACACGGCATTTAACACTAAACAGATTAATGGGACACTCATGTTAACTTATGTTAACACAAGAACGGCAATCGATGGGGAATCGATCGCCCAAGAATAGCGTCCCCCCAGTGGCCAGTTCCGGTTAGCCTAATGTAAGAGATAGTTTTATAGAGAAGTTTGCCTTATGTACGCCCAAAACCAAATGCAATGGGTCAGCGCTTTATCAACCCGTCCCTCTTTGGAATCAGCGCTCAAAGAAGTTATAGAACAAGCCGATCGCGAATTAGAAGGCCCGGCCGATTTAGCGCTGATTTTTATCTCGTCTGCCTTTGCCAGCGAGTATTCTCGGCTGATGCCTTTACTCGAAGAATTACTGCCAGTGCCTGCGATTCTCGGCTGCGGCGGGGGAGGGGTCATCGGTACCGGTCGAGGCGGTCAGACCGAAGAAGTCGAGGGATCTCCCGCAGTCAGCCTGAGTCTGGCGCGCTTGCCGGGAGTGAACGTCAGAACTTTTCACGTCGGTGCAGAAGAACTGCCGGACTTAGATAGTCCCCCGGATACTTGGGTGGATCTCTTGGGCGTGCCGGCCCAGGAAGAACCGCAGTTCATCATCTTGGCAGACCCCTTTTCCGCAAAAATTAACGATTTGCTGCAAGGGCTCGATTATGCCTATCCGGGCGCGGCCAAGGTAGGGGGACTCGCCGGGGGGGACGGTGCGGGCAGAGGCGCGGCGCTGTTTTGCGACTATCAGCTTTACCGAGAAGGGACGGTTGGGGTAGCTTTGAGCGGCAATATAGTTTTGGAAACGATCGTCGCTCAAGGCTGCAGGCCGATCGGGCATCCTTATCGGGTGACGGAAGGAGATCGCAATATCTTGCTGAAACTCGAAGAACAAACCGACGATACCGGCAGCGGGGGCATCGAGCGATCGCCCTTAGAGGCTTTGCGAGAGTTAGTTCAAACTTTGAGCGAAGAAGACCGAGAATTAGCTCAGCACTCGTTATTTGTAGGCTTAGTTAGCGATGAATTCAAGCTGAAATTAGAGCCAGGAGATTTTTTAATCCGCAATCTGTTGGGAGTCGATCCGAAAGTGGGAGCGATTGCGATCGGCGATCGAGTCCGTCCCGGACAGCGCATCCAATTTCACCTGCGCGACGCGCGCACCTCCGCAGAAGACCTAGAAATGCTGCTCAATCGCTATCAGCGGGCCGCCGACTACAGTGGTACATCCAGCGCTGGCGCCTTAATGTTCTCTTGTCTGGGGCGCGGTGAAGGGCTTTACGGCGAATCGAACTTTGACTCCCGACTGTTCGGCCGATACCTCAAAAACATTCCCTTGAGCGGCTTTTTCTGCAACGGCGAAATCGGCCCCGTCGGCGGTAGCACATTTCTGCACGGCTACACATCCGTATTCGGGATTTGCCGCCAAAATTCATAATTTGTGAACAGTTGACTGTTGACTGTTAACTGATGACTGTTGACTGTTGACTGTTGACTGTTAACTGATGACTGTTGACTGTTGACTGTTGACTGTTGACTGTTGACTGTTAACAATCTAAAATCTAAAATCTAAAATCTAAAATCGCCTGATGACCAATAAATAAAAGCGGCAGTCGCCTGCCGCTTTTAGCTGTAACTAGATGTCTGGGAACCTTAGAAACTAAAGGTAGTACGGAGAAGTCCGACCCAGATATCCTCGTTGTTGTTGTTGTGTTCGGGATTCAGAATCACGTAAACGCCCGGTGTGACCGAAATAAAGTCATTGACTTGGAAGCGATAGAAACCCTCTAAGTGATAAGAGGTGTTGCGGTTTCTGGCGACATCGCTCTCGGTAACTTTTGGCGGTACACCGAAGACGAAGCCGAGGACGTTGCCTTGTCTGGCAAAATCTCCGAGGGCCACAGTGATAGCACCATTCTGGATGGTAGCGTCATTGTTGCCACCCCGCAGTTGTTCAGCCTTCGTATAACCGTACCAACCGCCAATCTGAAAGCGACTGCTGGGTTTGAAGTTAACTTGCACGCCATAGTTATCTGATGCGGTGGGTGATTGATCGAAGGGCCGGTTAGCCAAGGCACTGCCGACGCCGCCCATGAGGCTAACATCGCCTGCTCGATTGTATTTCCGGGTGTAAGTCAAGCCCAAGTCAAACGGTCTGCTAAAAAAGCCGATCTGACCCAGAGCGCTGAAAGAACCGTCGAAAACGCCCCTGCCGTCTGCTGGGTTGGGAGCATCGCCGTCGCCCGCCAGATAGCCTGCGGTAGCTCGGAGGCTGCCCAAGTTGAAACTCACACTTGCGCCTGCTCCCTGCGGGCCGCGGAATACTGCCGGGTTGCGTACTCCAAATCTAGAAAGTGAACCCGAACTCGTAGAGTTACCAAAGGTAGAAGCCTGGTCTGCAATTTCATCTAGGTCAAGTCCTTTAGGACCGACAAAGACTGTAGCGCGACCGACCGGGAACCGATAGTACAGTTCGTCTAGTGTGAATTGGCTGCCATCATCGCCGTCAAAGGCCAAGCGAGCCATGTTGGTACCGGTAGCCGTGGCTCTATCGTAGCGGGCGGTGTTGACTGCTTGCAAGCGGGTTCTGAGTAAGTCTCGACCGGTGAAGCTGGTGTTGAAGTTCAACCGCACCCGGTAGCCGAAGTTGGTGACAGTTTCGTCGTCCTCAAGGCCGACACCATCTCCAAATGTGTCGCTGACGGCAAAAATGGCTTCTCCAGCCAATTTGGTGGTGGTCGAGAACTGGTTGGCTTCGAGTTCTGCGGTGCGAGCTTCTAGGCCGTCTACTCGTCCGCGCAGGGTAGCGAGTTCGGCTGCAAATTCTTCTTGCAGGCGTTGCAGGATGGCTAAGTCGTCTCGGGTAACCAAGTTACCTGTTGACCCAATTAGTTGGGTTATGCTGTCTAAGCAAGCGTTGACGCCGGCTGCAAATTCGTAGCGAGTCAGGGCGCGGTTGCCGCGGTAGGTGCCGTCGGGATAACCTACGATACAACTGTAGCGTTCGACTAGGGATTGCAGGGCTTGGAATGCCCAATCTGTCGGGCGCACGTCGGAGAGCTGAGTGACTGATGTCACCTGGGACATGGTTCCCGACGGTTGAGCCGGCAGCGCTTGGGGAGCGACAGGGACGATGGGGCCGCCCATTCCGGCGGCTGGTGTCTGAGCAATTTCTACCTTAGTAGCTGGGGTAGTAGCTGGGGTGCTGGCGACTGCTGGCACTTCAATTTTCCCAGCTACTTCTGTCTGGCTGCTTTGCACTGCCAAGTCTGATGCTTGGGGTGAGGATTCGGCTGTACCTGCTGCTGCTAGGGGTTCAGTCGCTGCTGCGCTGGCCGGAGCGATTGGGGCTGCTAACTCGATGTCGCTCCCTGTTGTTTGCAGTGTTGTTTGCAGTGCTACTGCGCTGGTTTCTGGTTCGATTGAGGCGAGTTTTTCAGCGTCTGCTTCGTTAACGACCGGGGTTGGGGCCGCTTCGACGCTGCTGTTTAAAGCCAGGTTTTCTGGGGCAGCAGGGGCTGCTGCAACTGGTTCTGCAACTATTTCTCCAACTATTTCTGCAATTTTTGACTCAGATGACTGAGCTGTAGCTAGCTGGTTGGCTTCAGCGTTTGCGGTCGCTTCTGCGGCGAGCGCAGTGGCACTCATGACTGATGATAGCCCCAGAATTGCCGGGGATACTAGCAGTAAATTCCAAAAAGTTCTGTTCATTTTCCTCACACCTTCACACTCTATTCAACTCGACGACCAGCAATTCCCAACTGCTAATTTTTGTGGTTGCTTGCCTGTTGACAATAACTGCCAAAATAGAACCTATCCATAACTGTTGATTCACTGTTGATTCACAGTAGGCGTGTCTACTTCTGCTTGAACGTAGGGGGCTGAGCCCTTATACCGCCCAGGCATCAATTCAGGTCAAGCCCACATTACATTACAGTTGATTATACCATCACGTGCTAATTTGATCTCTCGATCGCCAGACTTGCTTGAGTTGCTCTGCAGGCGATCGACAAATGGTTCTACGGGTTCGACCACAATCTGCCTCTAACTGACAACTGCCCAGAGTCCTTCCTCGGTTACGTTACGCCAGACTTAACAGACAGTTATAGGTAGGATTGTGGCTGCTTGTCGCATCCCTTATACAGCTTTATATCCTATAATGTCAAGCTTTTTAACCTAACTTTAAACCTCGCGACCCGGCAGGGGCTATTTTCCCGCCATGAGTCGGGAACTGAGACTTAAAGGCTGGTAGATGGACCCGATCCCAACCAAAGTTCAGGCTTGACTAATTTTGGTTTTTTGATGCCCGCTGCCGTCGGGACTTGTCAGGACGATCGCCTTTTTTGAGACTAACCGTCGGCGGGTTTAATTTCCCGCTATTTTAACACAACTTTTTTGTTGTTTGAGTGCGACTGCAACTGGTGGTGCTTGACCCGCTGTTGGCGCAAGGAAAGCTCAGTGGGTTGACCGACCACTATATCCATGATTCCTAGAGGTTTTAAGGATGTTTTTGCCTACGGGCGATCGCAGGAGTTTAGTGCTAAGCTGGCGAAAATGCCGAAGTCGAAAATAGAGCTGCTGTCAGAACAAACAACCCAAACGCTGGGGGTGAGCAAGTTATACCATTTTCGATTTTCGATTTTCGATTAAAGAATTGGCAATAACTGATGACATAAAGGTTTGGAGCTTGCCTACAGTCGCCTTTTTTTTGGTAACTGGTATTAGTAAAAGAGTGAGGGTTTATGGAAGATTTTGGTATTATTATTGCCTGCTGCGACCAAGATTATCTGTTTGCTAAGGGTTGCTGTGCTAGCATCCGCTATTTCCTGGGAGATGTGCCGATTTGTCTGTTGATTGACGGTACGTTTTCTGTGAGTGCTTTGGAAAAATCCTATGGGGTGCGAGTTATCAACCGCACAACTGTTTCTGAAGAAGTTCTCAGAAAAAGAAGTTTTGGTTGGGGCAAAACTAAAATGATTGCTTTCTGGGAAAGTCCTTGGTCGAACTTTATGGTTTTGGATGCCGATACGATCGTCTGGGGCGATGTTCTCAAATTGGCTAATTTTCAAGAGTTTGATTTTATTGTAGACAAGCCTTGTTACGATTACCCGGATGCGGATGTTTCGGAATTTTTCTTTGATATTCCGGGCGTTGAGAAGCATTTCCCGAATTTTCGTTGGTCGGCATCGCGATCGAACTATTTCTGCACAGGTACTTTCTTTGCTAAACGCGGCGTTTTTAGCTTGGAAGAATACGTGGAAATTTTAGATTTTACGGCGGCAAATCCGGGGATATTTAAGTACGGAGAAATGGGGTTTTTGAACTTTCTGATTTTCCGGGCGGCACAAGAAAATCGACTGCGGGTGCAGAATGTGGATATGCAGTTGTTGGTGCCAGATTTTGACCAGGATTTGTTGAGAAAACGGTTTCCGGTTGAGTCAAGCGGGCCTGCGGGCGATCGCGAGTCGGCGACTGTGATTCACTGGTGCGGGCCAAAGCCAAGTTTATCAACATCTAAAGTTTACTCGGAACCGATGAATTTTTGCCGCCGCAAGTGTCAGGAGGATGTTTGGAACCGCACGGGTTTGGCTGCCGAGATGTCGCTGCAAGTTGAAGATTTACAGCGATCGATCTACGTGTATAAGAATAAGTTTAAGAAGAAGTTTCGGCAGTTGGCGGGGAAGTAAGGATCGCGAATTAAATAACTTACAATTTTAATTGTTATTGTGGGATGGGCGTCCCGCCCATCCCACAAACTTGTGGAAGTT
>NZ_JAUBRH010000003.1:0-20775 GCF_036701775.1 Microcoleus sp. N9_A2
AACAAACAGAGTATAGAGGACAGAATAGTAAGTTTAAGCCAACCCCACATCCGTCCAATTGTGAGAGGAAAAGCAGGTAAACCCGTAGAGTTTGGAGCAAAACTATCAGCGAGTTGCTTTGAAGGATATGTATTTTTAGACCGGATAAGTTGGGATAACTTTAACGAATCGGGAGACTTAAAAGCCCAAATAGAAGCTTTTAAAAGTTACACAGGATACTATCCAGAATCAGTCCATGCCGATCGGATTTATCGAACCAGAGAAAACCGAGCCTGGTGTAAAGAAAGAGGAATTAGAATGAGTGGGTCTCCGCTAGGAAGGCCACCAGCAAATGTGAGTAAAGAAACAAAAAAACAAGCCTTAGAAGATGAAAGAATTAGAAATGCGATTGAAGGAAAATTTGGACAAGGAAAACGAAGATTTAGCCTGAATCGAGTCATGGCAAAACTTGATAATACTTCACAAACAGCCATTGCTATTACTTTTTTAGTAATCAACCTTTCTACCTGGTTAAGACGGGTTTTTTGTGTGTTTTTATGTCACAAACCGAAAATCACACCTATTTACGGTTTAATGATTATTAAAAGCTATAACTGGGCAAGTTATAGTCAACAAAAATTTATGTTTCGCCGAGCTTGAATTGCCCATCAAGTGCGATGCCTGCGGCTGGCTTCGCCTACGCGATTTTTTCGAACTTATTCAGCAAGCCCTATATAAACAAAAGGCGGGCAATTGCCCGCCTTTTATTTACTTGCTCAACACACCTTCAGGAATCCCCAAAATATCCTCAATGCGCGGCATATCTTCCACAGCAATCACTCGCCCTTCATCCTCAAAACCAGCAATTTGATCGAAATTTAAATATCGATACAAATCGCCAGCAAAAGGATCGATTCTCTTCGCCACAATTTCCTGGTATTCTTCAACTGTGGGAATTCGACCCAACAGCGAACAAACAGCAGCTAATTCCGCCGAACCGAGATAAACTTGTGCATCTTTGCCCATCCGGTTGTTGAAGTTGCGAGTAGAAGTTGAAAAAACCGTTGTGGCATCTTTTACCCGCGCTTGATTGCCCATACAAAGACTGCATCCCGGCATTTCCGTGCGCGCTCCAGCCGCTCCAAAAATGCTGTAATAACCTTCTTCTTTTAGTTGTTGTTCGTCCATCCGAGTTGGCGGACAAATCCATAGGCGAGTTTTAACTTCCCCTGCACCTTCCAACACCTTCGCAGTGGCGCGGTAGTGGCCGATATTTGTCATGCAGGAACCGACAAATACTTCGTCAACCCGATCGCCCGCAACCTCACTCAACAGCTTCACATTATCCGGGTCATTCGGTGCAGCCACAATAGGTTCAACAATCTCGTTCAGATCGATCTCGATGATTTCAACATACTCCGCATCAGCATCAGCTTCTAGCAGCACCGGATTAGCCAGCCATTCCTCCATCTTCGCCACCCGGCGCATCATCGTCCGCGCATCTTCATAGCCCCGCGCTACCATGTTTTTCAGCAGCGCGACGTTGGAGCGAATGTACTCAGAAACAGTCTCCACGCTCAATTTAATCGTGCATCCGGCGCAGGAACGCTCGGCAGAGGCATCAGTCAATTCAAACGCCTGCTCGACCTTCAAATCGGGCAAACCTTCAATTTCCATGATCCGCCCCGAAAAGACGTTTTTCTTATTCTGTTTTGAGACTGTCAGCAAACCTTTTTGAATCGCCACGTAGGGAATTGCATTCACCACATCCCGCAGGGTTACTCCCGGCTGCAATTCTCCTTTGAAGCGCACTAAAACAGATTCCGGCATATCCAAAGGCATCACGCCCAAGGCGGCAGCAAATGCCACCAATCCCGAACCCGCAGGAAAGGAAATTCCTAAAGGAAAACGTGTGTGAGAATCGCCGCCGGTTCCTACTGTATCTGGCAATAACATCCGGTTTAGCCAAGAGTGAATAATGCCGTCTCCGGGACGCAAAGCTATGCCCGCCCGCTGTGCCATAAAATCGGGCAATTCGTGGTGAGTTTTGACATCAACAGGTTTCGGATAGGCGGCGGTGTGGCAGAAACTTTGAATTACCAAATCGGCGCTAAATCCCAAACAAGCAAGTTCTTTTAATTCGTCGCGAGTCATCGGGCCTGTGGTGTCTTGGGAACCGACTGTGGTCATTAACGGTTCGCAAGATGTACCGGGACGCACGCCTGTTAAACCGCAGGCTTTCCCTACCATTTTTTGGGCTAAGGTGAAGCCTTTACCTGTGTCGGCGGGAATTGTTGGACGGGTGAAAATTGGGCTAATTCCTACTCCTAAAGCTTCGCGGGTTTTGTCGGTTAAGGTGCGTCCGATTAATAGGGGAATGCGACCGCCGGCGCGAACTTCGTCTATAATTGTGTCGGGTTTGAGGGTGAAGGTGGAGATGATTTCTCCGGCTTCGTTGGTGATTTCTCCTTTGTAGGGATGGATGGTGATTACCATTCCGGTTTCCATTTTGCTGACATCGCATTCGATCGGCAATGCGCCGGAATCTTCAGCGGTATTGAAGAAAATCGGGGCGATCGCACTTCCCAAAATATATCCGCCGCTGCGCTTGTTTGGCACAAACGGAATATCGTTGCCAATGTGCCACAGCACTGAGTTAATCGCTGATTTGCGCGAGGAACCGGTGCCGACAACATCGCCAACGTAGGCTACGGGATGGCCTTTTTGCTTCAATTGGGCGATCGTTTCCAGAGCTTGGGGCATCTTACTTTCCAGCATCGCTAAAGCGTGCAGGGGAATGTCCGGCCGCGTGGTAGCTTGAGGAGCCGGAGACAAGTCATCGGTATTGGTTTCTCCGGGGACTTTGAAGACTGTAACGGTAATGGCTTCGGCTAGTTGGGGCCGGCCGGTAAACCACTCGGCATCAGCCCAAGAATCTATGACTTGCTTGGCGTAGGGATTGGTATCCGACAGGGCGAGAATGTCGTGAAAAGCGTCAAATACTAACAGCGTTTTGCTCAATGCGCGGGCTGCGGTGGCGGGAATCGCGATTTCGGCAGTGGGATTGAGTAAATCGATTAAAGATTGGACGTTGTAACCGCCCATCATTGTCCCCAACAGGTAAACTGCCCATTTGGGAGCAATTAGGGGGCTGTGGATTTCGCCTTTGGCAATGCCGGTCAGAAAACCTGCTTTGACGTAGGCGGCGCTGTCTACGCCTGGGGGGACGCGATCGCGCAATAATTCTACCAAGGCTTCTTCTTCCCCAGGCGGCGGATTTTTGAGCAATTCGCAGAGTTCTGAGGTTTGCTGGGCATCTAGCGGCAGCGGTGGAATTCCCTGTGCGGCACGTTCGGCAGCGTTACGGCGGTAAGATTCAAGCATTTCTCTTCTCTCTTCGGATATTATTCGATGGTTTGCCAGCAAGTGACTTTACTCTTTAGATTAGGAGCTGGCGCTGCACTTTTGGCAAAGCACCCGATCTTATAAAAACTTAACGCAACTTTAAAAACAGTAGATTTTCATACTAAAGACAGATTTTATCTGTATCTGGAGCGACACTTAAACTCCAGCCGAGAAGTTTTCGGGCGTTGAATTACATTATTCTGGTTAAAATTAATGTGGCGGGGGTACTGTCGATCGCCCCGGATCATCTCAAATCGTTAGCTACCAGAAAGAATTGGTTGAAAGCTTCTCCCTTTTAGCTAGAAATTAAAAGAAGATTATTCATTACGACTATCCTCTTCCTTTTAGGTAGAGGTAGCCCTCAACCCTTCTCTAAGCGAGGGGTAAGGCTGTCAACTGTCAACTGTCAACTGTCAACTGTCAACTGTCAACTGTCAACTGTCAACTGTCAACTATCCACTGTCAACTGTCAACTGTCAACTGAATACAAGCTTAATTTTTTACGCAGAAATGGATATATTAAAAAATGGAAAGTTTTATCCCTGAAAACTGTGAAGATTGTCAGGGTTCGGCTGCCAAGGCAGACTTGTACCAAGAGCTGCAAGGAACTCAAGAATTATTGCTGACGATCGCCAATTCGATGCCGATGCCTACGATCATCAGCAGTTTGGTTGAGGGCACAATTCTTTATAGTAACGATTTATGCCATCAGGTTTTCGGGTTCAAAGAATTTGAAATCGACGGCAAAAAAGCCTCCACACTATACAGCAACCCCGCACAGCGCCACGAACTGCTGGATGTGCTCGCCCGCAACGGACAAGTCCGCGAGATAGAAGTTCGCCTCAAAAAAGCTGACGGCACGCTGTTTTGGGCAAGTGTATCGATGCGGTATTTGACATTGCTGTCGGAAAAATCCGTGCTGTCGGTGTTCTGTGACATTAGCGATCGCAAGCGAGCAGCCGCCAAGGAGCAGGAATTGCTCGCCTCAATCCATTTGCGCGCCCGCCAGCAAGCGGCCGTCGCTTACTTGGGGCAGCAGGCATTGGCGGAAACAGATTTGTCTGCACTGATGGACAAAGCTGCGGTGTTAATTGCTCAAACCTTGGATGTTGATTATTGTCAGTTGTTGGAACTGTTGCCCTCGGGCCATGCTTTTTTGTTGCGAGCGGGGGTTGGCTGGCAGCCGGGCCTTGTCGGCAAAGCCACTGTTGCGGCTTCTGCCCGATCGCAAGCTGGTTACACGTTGCTAGTTGGCAAAGCCACGATTGTCGAAGATTTGCGGGTGGAAACCCGTTTTAGCGAGTTGCCGCTGCTGCACAACCACCGGGCTGTGAGCGGCGTCACTGTCATCGTTCCCGGCAATCGGGGACTGGAGAGTTTCTTGGGACAAGCAGAACCAGCGGACACTTCTGCGACGCAGGCTTGGGGCATTTTGGGGGTTCACACCAGCCAAAGGCGGGTTTTCAGCCAAGATGACGTTTATTTTGTAGAAGCGATCGCCAACGTGTTAGCTGCGGCGATCGAGCGGATTCGATCGCAAGAGCGCTTGCAAATGATGGAACGGGCGATCGAAAGTTGCAGCAACGGCATTGCCATCACCGACGCGACGGTTACAGATAATCCGATTATTTATGTCAATCCCAGTTTTGAGCGGATTACGGGTTATCGCAGAGACGAATTAATGGGGAAAAATTGCCGATTTTTGCAGGGCAACGACACGGACACCGCCTCTGCTAAACTATTGCGAAGGGCAATTGAAGAAGGCAGAGAATGCCAAGTTATCCTGCGTAACTTTCGGAAAGACGGCACGCCTTTTTGGCACGAACTGTCGATCGCTCCGGTGCACAACTCGCGGCGACACTTAACCCACTTTATTGGAGTGCAAACAGACATTACCGACCGCCAGCGAGCGGAAGCAGAATTATTTTTAAATTCTCAAGCTTTAGCAGCTTTCACCGCTAATCTCAAACACCTGCACCGGATTACCACTTATCATTATCAAAATTTTCAAGAGCTGGTTGAAGATTATTTAACAGCAGGCTGTTTAATCTTTGGACTTTCTATTGGAATCATGGCTGAAGTTCAGGATGAAGTTTTTATTGTGCGGGCAGCAAAATCCGATATAGGATACTTCGTGCGAGGGCTAGAATTGAACCTCAGCGATACTTACTGCGCTGCAGTAATTAAATCCAATAAAACTATTTTCTATTCTCATGTGGGAGCAGAAATAGAGATGCGCGAACATCCAGCTTATAAACAATGTCACTCAGAATCTTACATTGGAACGCCGATATTTGTTAACAATAAAACTTACGGTATATTAAGTTTTAGTTCGCGAGAAATCAAGAAAAAACAATTTGAGTACCAAGAAATAGAAATCATAGAATTGATGGCTCAAAGCATCGGTAAAATTCTGGCGGTTCACCAAATGGAAATCGAACGCCAGCAGGCTGAAAAAGAGCGATGCGAGTTGATAGTATCTCTCAAAGAGAGTGAAGAACGCTATCGCCGTTTAGTAGAACTCTCTCCCGAAGCGATCGCCGTTTACATTCAAGGGAAAATTGCCTACATCAATGCCGCCGGCGCTAAACTCCTGGGCGCTAGCTCTCCGGCAGAGCTCATCGGCTTTCCGGTATTGAATTTCGTTCATCCAAACTATGTCGAAAAAGCCAGAGAGCGCATGACGCAAGTCGAGGAAGAAAATCAGCCGATCGAGCTTGCCGAAGAAAAACTAATGCGGCTTGACGGACAAATAATCGACGTTGAAGTTGCGGGCATCCCTGCTACTTATCAAGGCTCAGCCGCCGCCCAAATTATTATCAGAGATGTCACCGAGCGCAAGCGAGTAGAACGGCAACTGCTGCACGGCGCTTTTCACGACGCGCTGACGGGTTTGCCGAACCGCGTTTTGTTCATCGACAGGCTAGGACAAGCCATCCGCCGATCCAATCAGTCCCCCGATTATAAATTTGGTTTACTTTTCCTAGATTTAGACCGCTTCAAAGTAGTTAATGATTCTTTAGGACACATTCTAGGAGACAAACTGCTAGTCGCCCTCGCGGATCGGCTGCTAACCTGCGTGCGGGCTTCTGATACCGTCGCGCGGCTGGGGGGAGACGAATTCACCATCCTGCTAGACCACATTCAGAGTCTCAGCGACGCCACCGAAGCAGCTAACAGAATACAAACTGAATTGACTTTACCGTTTCATATCGAAGGGCACGAAGTATTTACCACCGCTAGCATTGGCATTGTTTTCAGTCAAGGCGAAGTCGCAGCAGCCCACAGCGACGCATTGAATCTGTACACTCACCCGGAAGAATTCCTGCGCGATGCTGACATTGCTATGTACCGCGCTAAAGCCTTGGGCAAGGCCCGCCACGAGGTGTTTAATTTGGCGATGCACGACCAAACTATGTCGCTGTTGCAGTTAGAAAATGACTTGCGTATGGCTATTTTGGGCAAGCAGGAATTAGGAGAGAGCAAGGATCAATGTTCGCACTTTATTGTGCACTACCAACCGATTATTTCGATCGCCAGCGGCGCGATCGAGGGTTTTGAGGCTTTGGTGCGCTGGCAGCACCCGGTTCGGGGTCTAGTGCCGCCTTCTAGTTTTATTCCTGTAGCTGAAGAAACCGGTTTGATCGTGCCTCTGGGAGCCTGGGTGTTGCGGGAAGCTTGTCAGCAATTGCGGATTTGGCAAGAAATGTTGATGGAAGAAGGAAGAAGGAAGAAGGAAGAAGGAAGAGGGAAGAAGCAAGAAGGAAGAGGGAAGAGGGAAGAGGGAAGAGGGAAAAAATTATCTGTGACAAATCATCAATTATCTGTGACAAATCATCAATTATCTGTGACAAATCATCAATTATCTGTGACAAATCATCAATTACCAATTCCCAATTACCAGTTACCAATTATTGACCCTTCGCAATTAACAATGAGCGTCAATCTCTCTCCTAAACAGTTAGGTATGCCGAATTTAATCGAGGAAATCGATAAAATTTTAGCAGAAACTGGCTGCGATCCGAGCTGTTTAAAATTGGAGATTACTGAAAGCGCGATCGTGGAAAATGTGATGAAGGCCAATATTGTGCTCGCCCAATTAAAAGATAGAAATATTCGATTGTCGATCGACGATTTTGGTACAGGCTATTCGTCTTTGAGTTACTTGCACCGTTTTCCGCTGGATACGCTGAAGATCGATCGATCTTTTGTGAGTCGGTTGGGGGCCATCGAAAACGGTGACGGCGGGGGTCAGCCTTTGCAGATTGTGGGGGCGATTGTAACTTTGGCTCATAATTTGGGATTAAATGCGATCGCCGAAGGCATTGAGACAGCCGAACAGTTAGCACAGCTTCGGGAACTAGGCTGCGAATTAGCTCAGGGATATTGGTTTTCTAAACCTTTGGACAGTTTAACGATGACTGAAATATTGAGCAATCAGAAGGAAGTTCGGCAACGAGCAATGTACGGGATTTAACGGATTTAACGGATGGATTTTGAAGGAAAAAGGAAGTTCGGATTCCGTTACAGTGTACGGGATTTAACGGCTAGAAGGAAAGAGGAAGAAGGCAGAAGGAATCGGGATAAAATCATCAATTTCCAATTTCCAATTCCCAATTCCCAATTCCCAATTAGCAATTAGCAATTAGCAATTAGTTTTCAGCGGAATCTCGATCGCAAATTCTGCACCCTGTCCCGGCGAAGAAGTGCATTTGAGCGACCCGTTGTGTCTGTCTGTAACAATTTGATAGCTAATCGACAAGCCCATCCCAGTGCCTTTACCCACAGGTTTAGTGGTAAAAAACGGGTCAAAAAGCCGAGTGCCGACAGTCTCCGGTATTCCCGGCCCGTTGTCAGTAATCCGAATGATTACCTTGCCGGCTGGCGATATTTCAGTGCGGATGCGGATGTTGCTGGGCTGTTGCCGCATTTCCTCAGCAGAACGGCGCAGATCCCGTTCTTCCAAAGCATCCAAAGCATTGCTCAAGATGTTCATAAATACTTGATTTAACTGTCCGGCATAACATTCTACTAAGGGCAGTTGAGCGTATTCTTTAATCACTTCAATTTCTGGATGATTGTGTTTAGCTTTGAAGCGATGCTGCAAAATCATCAGAGTGCTATCTATGCCGTCATGAATATTTACTGCTTTCATTTCCGCTTCATCCATGCGGGAGAAGGTGCGGAGAGAAGCAACGATTTGTTGAATGCGATCGGCACCGACTTTCATCGAAACAAGCAACTTTGGCAAGTCTTCTCTCAGAAATTCTAGTTCAATATTTTCTATTTCATTTTGAATCTCTGCAACAGGAACAGGATAGTGGTTTTCGTAAAGTTCGAGCAAGTTAAGCAAGTCTTGAGTATAGTCGTTGGCATGGGTGAGATTGCCGTAAATAAAGTTAACTGGGTTGTTGATTTCGTGGGCAACTCCTGCGACGAGTTGACCGAGAGATGACATTTTTTCGCTTTGAATTAACTGCGATTGAGTGTTGGTTAATTGCTGTAATGTTTGCTCTAATTCGTGAGCTTTATTGCGAGTTTGGGTGTAAAGATCGGCTTGGTTGAGGGCGATCGCCAATTGAACTGAAATCCCTTGCAACAATTCAACTTCGCTGTCGCTCCAAGGCCGCACAGAACTGCTGTTGCAGCAGCTAACTGCACTTATTACCCCGGAAAGCGCCTGCATGGGGATGATTAATACAGATTGGTAGCCCATCGCTCCAACGGTTTGTTTCCACACAGGATCGGCGACTGTTTCGACATCATCCACTCGCAGCATTTCCATCTGCAAGATTTGTTGTCCAATCAGACCGAAATCGGAAGGTTGATAGCAGCCTGTTAAATCGGGAAGTTCGGGGAGGCGAGATTCTTTAATTATCTCCCAGCAAGGCTGGTCTCCGCCGTCGCGGTACCAGGCAAAATTGCAGCGCTCGATCTTCAGGAAAGCGCGAATTTCCTCAACTGCGACTGTAACAATGCTGTCGAAGTCGAGGGAATTGCGGATTTGAGCTGTGAGAATGTTGAGCAATTTTTCTCTATCTGCTTGCTGCTTGAGTTGGGCTGCTGATTGCTTCAAGGCAATTTCTGCTAGCTTGCGATCGGTAATGTCTTCGGTGACAGCTAATAGATATTGCGGTTGGCCGTCAGCATCAAGTATTGATGTTTTTTTAGTATGAAATATACGCAATTCTCCTTGACCTGTTTCAATCTCTTCTTCGCTGATTTCTACAGTTTGCCCGTTGTGGAGAACTTCTCGATCTTTGGCGGTGAAAACATGAGCTTGTTCTGTGGGAAAAAGGTCGAAATCATTTTTGCCCGTAACTTCTGCTGCGCTGAAACCGAGCAAGTCTTCGGCTGCTGGGTTCCACAGTACAAATCGCAGTTCTTTGGCTTCCTTGGCAAGCACTGCTACGGGTATGGTGTTGAGCACTGATTCCATAAAGTTTTGAGTGTGTTTCAGTTCTGCTTCCGCCGCTTTGCGATCGCTAATATCTCGCACGTTGGCAATGACGCTGAGATTGCCGTTGAGATGAATTCTTGACACAGCAATTTCTGCATCAAAGGTGGAACGATCGTTGGGACGTTTAGCTTTCCATTCGATACGGGTGCTTTCGCCTGACAATACTTTTTCCCAAAGTTCTCTCATTAGTTGAATAGGATTTTCGTCACTTGAATAGTCCTTCGTAATTGATGATTTCATTGCTTGTTCCCGACTAACTCCATACATTTCTAACATTCGATTGTTGACATCAAGAATGTTACCTTCTAAGTCTTGAATGAAGATTGCATCGTAGACATTGTTAAATATGGTTCGCAGGTTTTGCTCGGAAACTTGCACCGCTGCTTCTGCCTGTTTGCGATCGCCAATTTCTTGTTCTAACTGAGTGACTGCTTGGGAAAGTTCGGCGGTGCGATCGCTCACTCTGTCTTCCAACTCGGTTGCTGCTTGCCGCAGGGCTGCTTCGGCGGCTTTGCGATCGGTAATGTCGAGCGCCGTGCCGAACAATTTTACCACCTTGCCATTGGCATCGGTTTCAGCTTGACCCAAAGCATTGATGTACCGTAATGTGCCATCGGGACGATAAAACCGGTGATCAAAATCGTAGGGAATGCCGAATTCAATGCTCTGCTGTACTTGCGTTTGCCACAATTCCAAATCTTCTGGATGACACCAAGAGAGTTGCTGCTCTACGCTGGGCGCAGCCGCAGCCGGTTCGAACCCAAAGATGCGGAAGAGTTCTTCCGACCAAGTGACGGTTTCCGTGGCTGGGTTGAATTCCCAATTACCGACGTGGGCGAGTCTCTGGGCTTCTTGTAGTTGCCGCTGGCTGTCGCGGATGGCGGTTTCGGCAACTTTGCGATCGGTAATGTCGAGCGTGACGCCACAAAATACGATTTCGCCGTTCTCGCTGCGGGTGGGGATGGAGTCGCTCTGCCACCAGCGAATCTCACCGTCGGGCTTGACTAACCGCCCTTCGTAGTGCCAGGGAGAGAGATTGTCGACGGCTTCGGTGACGGAAGCGATGTAGGTTTCCAAGTCTTCGGGGTGGACGCGGGAAATGAAGGAGGTGATGTCTTGCATCATTTCTGCTGCGGTGATGCCGGCGATATCTTCGATGCGATCGCTGATATAGTCAACTCTCCACTCTCCCTCTCTGCTGCAAAATTGGAACAGGGCTCCGGGGATGGTAGCTGCGATCGTCCGAAACTTGGCTTCGCTGGCGCTGAGGGCGGCAAAAGTCTGGCGCAGTTCGGCGGTGCGGGCTTCAACTCTGCGTTCTAGTTCGGCGTTGGCGTGTTGCAATGCTGCTTCGGCGCGCTTGCGAGCGGTAATGTCGGTGGCTGTACCTGTTGTGCCGAGGAAGTTTCCGGTTTCGTCGTACAGGGCGATCGCATTGAACATCAAATGTTTGATGCTGCCGTCTTTGGCGATGTGGGTGGTTTCATACTGGAAAACTGATTCTCCGGCCACCAGGCGGGCGAAAACTGCTAAATCTTTCTGGGCTTGTTCTGGTGTCACAAAATCGGAGAACGGCCGATCGAGCATTTCTGCTGGTTCGTAACCGTAGATATACTTAACTGCTGGGTTGACGAAGGTGTAGCGTCCAGTCGCATCGACAGACCAAATCATGTCTTGAGAGGTTTCTACCAGGCTGCGGTATTTGGTTTCGCTGGCTTTGACAGCTTCTTCTGCTGCTTTGCGTTCCGTCATGTCGCGGGAGACACCGACTGTCATTGTGATTTGGCCGTCTTGATTGCGGATGGGTGTTTTGACGGTGCTCCAAAGCCGCACTTCTCCGTCGTAGCGTGTCACCGGTTCTTCGGCAATTTGCAGGGTTTGTCCGGTTTCAAATACGAAGGCGTCATCTTTGATGTACTGGAGGGTATTGTCGGGATCGGCGAAAGGTGCGTCTACGATTCCTTGAAGTTCCTCTTGACTCATGCCGTAATAGTCGCGGAAGGCTTGATTTGCCCAGACGATTTTTGATTGAGGGCCTTTGACTAATACCATATCGGCGATCGAGTCGAGAATTTGTTGATATTTTTGCTCGCTTTCGCGGAGTTTCTGCTGCGCCAATTCGATTTCTGCGATTTGTTTCTGGGTTTGCAAGTGCAGTTCGGCCTGAGAAATTGCCACTGCTAAATGGTCGCCTACTTGTCTGGCAAATTCAATTTCGTCTTCTTGCCACTCGCGGGGTTGGCCACACTGGTGAATGCACAGCAATCCCCACAAATGTTGCCCTTGCAGTAGGGGTACGACTAAGTTTGCTCTGATTTGAAATCGCTTGAGAATTTTGAGGTGACAGGGGCTCAACCGGGCTTTGTAGATGTCGGTGACTGCTTGAACGTATCCTTTGGCGTAGTTGGCTGCAAATTGTTCGCCGAAGCAGTGGTCGTGGACTTTTGCGCCCAAGGAAGGGCTGTATAGGGGCAGTACGTCTTCTGAGACTACTTCGCCGTCGTTCCAGTCGGATTCGGGAATGAAGCGGTAGACGGCGACTCGATCGGCATTTAGGAGTTGCCGGACTTCGGTGGCTGTGATTTTGAATATTGTTTCTAGGTCTAGGGATTCGCGAATTTTGCTAATCACTCCCATCAGCGCTTGCAGCTTTTTGAACCAGGTTTGAGACTGCATTTGTCTTTCTAGATGAATTAGCTTTTGCTGCAGGTTGATTACTTCTTGATAGAGGTATGCATGAAACATAATGCTGTTTTTTTAGTTATTTTGCGGTTTGGTATCGAGGTTGATGGCATCTCAATAGCGATCTGCAAGTTGAGCCTGGTAACTCAAAAAGGCAAAGAACATATTCTCCTCCTTCTGCTAGCACTTAGCAGCTACTCACGCTGCATTTCCGTATTTTTTCGAGATTAGGAGGTCGATCGGCCATCTTAGCTCCCGTATATTTACTGAAAAAGTGGCACAATATGCTACTTCATTAATTCTCAATAATTGAGAATAATGCTAACAAAACGTACACATAAACCCGGTTTATTAACGTAATTAAGTCAGGAAATCTCCGAAAGTGGAAACAAGAAACCCGGTACCATTGCGCGATCTGGAGGAGCGTCTCTGACTAATTTTGACATTTTTTTGGCTCGCCTTCGGTTGCAATTGTCACATTTTTATTATTACCGCAAACTCGATCAATGGTTTCCTTGTTTTGGCGATCGAATATCCTGTTGGGTTCGCCTCTATTAAAATTTGTTTAAATTTAGGCGATCGCCTTTTCTAGAGTTTTAAGTAATGCTCGATTTATCTCTCCCAAATTAAATTTTTTACAGCCTTTGGGGTAAGCCAAAATTTGAGATATTTTTCCTTGCCTTCTCATTTTTTTATGCAAGGGATTAGATTTTTTAAACTGATTAAAATTCACCGAATCAGAGGTTAGTTTTCGGTCAAACAGTTGAGGTAGTTGCAGGCTATGGTTAAATTGGCTCAACTCAAGGACTATTCCATACCGCAACGGGCCCGCAAGCGCGTTCGGGATAGCTAGCTTCGCACGCGCGGAGACTTTTTGCCCGATTTTTGCCATTTTTGACAAGTGTAAAAATTTTAGATAATACCAATATTTACGGTATCACATTTTTGACGAAAGTAAAGGTCTTTCAAGCTTGATCAATAGAAAGGGCGATCGCGAGGATTAAAGTTTGGGCAAAGTAATGATAAATTTCGTATAAACTCGCATTTCACTTTCTACCTTTAAAGTGCCACGGTGTTGTTGGGCAATGCGAGCACGAGTGAGAGATCGGCCAAAACCGACTGCTTCTGCTTTTGGTTTAGTAGTAAAGAAAAGATGGCAGATTTTTGCTTTAATTTCTAGAGAAACTCTGATGGTATTGTCGCGCAGACTAAGTTGAACTGCTTTTGTCAGTTTTTGCGTTTTTACCAAATTTTTTAGAGTAAATTTTATGTTTATCAATCGGTTCATTGCAGTTCATTTTTTGGCGTTTAAAATACAGCCTAACAAGCATGAACAATGATATTGTTTATAAAAGCGCGGTTGAAATCCGATAAGCAAACTTCCGACAGAGCGATCGCACTGTCGTACAATATAAATTATTATATTGAAGTGGCGAGCAGGCTGCTATGATCAATGAATTGCTACAAACTTAAGAAGCCGTTTTCAGTATTGCCTTCGCTTCCTCAATATTTTGGGCAACTAATTTGCCAGATTCGATAAACGCAGCTCTTTCAGTATCGCTGAGTTCGAGTTCGACTATTTGTTCGACTCCCTGATATCCCAAGCGAGATGGGACTCCTAAAAAGATATCTTGCACGCCGTATTCGCCGTGCAAATAAACGCAGCAAGGCAAGAGTCGCGACTGATTTAATAAAATAGATTCTACCATCAAACAGGCAGCAGATGCGGGTGCAAAATAAGCACTACCAGTCTTCATCAATGTGACAATTTCTGCGCCGCCGTGGCGAGTTCGCTGTACGATTCGATCGATCGCCCCAGCATCCATAAGTTGATTGATGGGAATACCGTTGACAGTGGAATATCGCGGCAAAGGAACCATCAAATCGCCGTGGGAACCGAGCACAGTTGCATTGACTTCGGCGATTGAAACGCCCAATTCCATAGCAATAAAAGTTTGAAAGCGGGCGGAGTCGAGAATTCCCGCCATACCCATGACTCGGTGTTTTGGTAAACCCGTAGCTTCCCACGCTAGATAAGTCATAATATCTAGGGGATTTGTTACTGTGATTAAGATTGCTTCGGGGGAATGGGCGATCGCGCTTTTTGCAGCTTCAGTAACAATTGCAGCATTAATTTTAATTAAATCTTCGCGATTGATACCGGGTTTGCGCGGGATGCCGGCGGCAATGACAATGATATTTGAGTTGGCTGTATCTGTATAATTGTTTGTACCGACAATTTGGCGATCGTGGCGTTCCACTCCCCTAGCTTCCATCAAATCCAAAGCAACGCCCTGCGGCCAACCCTCCACAATATCTAGCAATACTACATCTGCCAGATTTTTCTCAGCAATTCGCTGGGCTAACGTACTGCCGACTTTGCCTGCACCAATAATTGATACGCGGTTTGATGGAGAATTCATTGGATTTTAAATTTTAGATTTTAGATTTTAGATTTTAGCAATCAGCTTAATTGGGGAAAGGTGCGTGGTGTGCACCCTTCGCTACATTAAGAACAGTGATGTTTAGTTTTGGTGAGTTACTTAAAATCTTCGAGTTGGTCTACCCGCAGCCAAATATTGGGGGTGGGTACTTTGCCAAATTTGACGAAGGCATAGTCGCCGCGAACATCCATCACTTCGCCTTTTGTTTCAAATATATAGGAGGAAAAGCGCGGATCGCTGGCTTGGGCTTCTAGACTGTTTTCCAATTTTTCGCGAATTGCGCGGACTATGCTACCTTTTTTGATTGCCATAAGTTGCTCTTCTTAATTTATAAAAGTATACAAATTTTAATCTAGATTTGCCATGACAGCACTTCTTTCTGTTGACGGTTGACGGTTGACGGTTGACTACTGACTACTGACTACTGACTACTGACTACTTCCTATTTCTGACAGGCGGGGCAGTAATGAGTCGATCGCCCTGCTAATTTTATACGTTCGATGGTTGTGGAGCAAGTGCGGCAGGGTTGACCAGCGCGATTATACACCCAAGCGACGCCGCCGTAGTTGCCGTTGACACCTTGGACGTTGAGAAAATTGCTAAAAGTGGTGCCACCGGATTCGATCGCCTTCTGTAAAACTTGAATAATAGCTGTATGGATACGCCCTATTTGCTCTGCGGTCAAATCCGCACACAGAGTTGTGGGCATCACTCCCGACAAAAACAAAGTTTCGTCAGCGTAAATATTGCCCAAACCCGCTACCAGTGCCTGGTCTAGCAAAGCTGTTTTAATGGGTCGCGCCCGCCGGTGCAGCTTGCGGGTCAAATATTCTGTTGTAAATTCGTCGGAAAATGGTTCGGGGCCTAGGACTTTCAGGCCGGTAACTGTGCTCGAAACCTCGGTTTCTGCGGGCACGTACCACATTTGACCGAAGGTGCGTTGGTCTACAAAGCGTAATTCTTGGTTTCCTTCAAAATATAGCCGCACTCGCGCGTGTTTTGGCAGGGGTTCGTCGCCGTTTACCCATAGCAATTGGCCTGTCATCCGCAGGTGAACGCCCAACCAGCCGGCTTTTGAAGGCAGAAGGGAGAAGGAAGAAGGGACAAGGGAAGAACTAGGAGTTTGAGTTAGGAATTCTGTCCCTCCCCCACTCTCCCACTCTCCCCCTCTCCCCCTCTCCCGCTCTCCCCCTCTCGATTGCGATAGTTCTGCCAGGAGGTATTTGCCGCGCCTGTACCAAGATGCGATCGACTTTCCTTTGAGTTTTGTCAAAAAATCGATCGCAGAGATTGAGCGGGCGATCGAGCTATGTAAGAGCACGTCTCCGCCCAAAATTTCGCGATCGAGGGTAAGTTGATTCAAACCCCGGCAAATAGTTTCAACTTCTGGCAGTTCTGGCACAATTAGCGCTGTTCTGTTCCTTGATTGGGCGAACCTTCGACGCTGCCGGGAACTTCCGCGCCTGGTTTGCTGTCTGTCGAAGTTTTCGGCTGCTGGGGGGCTCCTCCGCTGCCGGTTTTGCGGGTTTTCTCGTCGAGCGTGGTTTGCTTGCCGCCGGAAGCGACTGGAGTTGCTGTTTTGGCTTTTGCTTTGGGTGCTGCCACTTCCACTAATTCGCCTTGGGCGAAGTTGTTGGTGTTGACGCCTGCATAATTGACGGTGTTAAAGCGAACGATTACTGGGTATTTAATGCCGCTTTGGTCTACCGTAGCAACGGTGCCCACTTCTTGATACCAGAAGGATTCTTTGCGGAGAATCCGGACTGTTGAACCGCGTTGAACCATGAGCTTTGTTTCCTTGGCGATGAATAAACGGATAAAGCCATTTTTTTTACTTTAGTCGATCGCGCGTCGCATTTAAAGTCTGTAACGAAATTATTGTTTCCCGCGCTGTGTTTTGGTTGCTGGTTTGTAAAGAAAAGTAAAGTTGTTTATAGTGTGAACTGTGGGGAGGGAAAAATAAATAACCTCATATTATCTATCAAATGACAACTGTGCGATCGGGTTGATAAAAAAGTTTACAAATCGGCTCTTGTGGGGTGGCGGGAGAAAGAGAACCCGGAGATCGTCCAAATCAAGAGGGCGGGGACGGGGGCACTGCCCCTACAAGGGTGGACTGGAAGCATTCTCAAAGTCCCCCTTCTTAAGGGGGATTTAGGGGGATCTAGACTTCGATATAAACGAGAGATATAGAGGTTTCAGTCTTCAGTTAAAAACCCGGAGATCCCCCCTAGCCCCCCTTAAGAAGGGGGGGACAAGAGCATTCAAAGTCTCCCTTGTTAATCGGATTAATTAACGTTGTACTAATTATCCGATCGCGCTAAACTATTGCAAAGTATGAGAAGTATTTAAATTATGTCATTAGTAGATTTAGCTAATACTAAAGTTAGGGTAATTGGATGCAGTGCGGTGATGGCTGTCGGGCAACTTATTTCAAGTGCGATCGCCAATCCGGGAACTCAAGCAGCAGCGGGGATGATCGGTGGCCCGATCGCACTTGGAGGCATTTCCATCTTAGCAGCGATCGCCGGTGGTATCGCTGAGACTATGGCCGCTGATGAACTGGCAAATCGGATGACGGATCGATTGAGCAAAAATCCGAATATTCTCGACAATCATGATTTAACTAAGGCGGCTGGTGAGGCGATCGGCTATATTTTGAGAGAGGTTGCGAAGTCGGATGAATTAATTGCGATCGCCGAAACCAAAAATTTGCCTTATCCAGAACAGGCTTTAGATGAATTAGCCGAAAAGACTCCCGAATACTGGCTGGATATTAACACGAATACAGCCGACTTGTCAAGGGGTTTGCAGATTTCAGAAGACCAGCTAACCAAGATTTTTTCTGCGGATGTCGAGGAGTTCGATCGCGTTACGGGATTGACACCGGAAGATTGGGCAAGTTTCCTGCAGGAATTTGCCCGCAGCGAGGGCAAATCCTTCGATGGGGAAATCGTGGAATTTGTGGCGGACAAGCTGTACACAACTTTCCCGAAAGTCTACCGGGAAGTGCTGAAACTGGATGCGGCGAAGGGAGGCGAAAAGTTTGCGGCCATGCTGTTGAATCTTCACCAAATTGCTTTGACTGAATTGAGAGATTTGGGGCTGCAAAATGGGGAGATTCTGCAAAAGTTGGAGGCGGTGGCAACTCAGCAGCAGATTTGTCAAGTGATGGTGAAATTGGAGGCGATCGAAATTGGCATCCGATCCGATTTGGCGCAGATTAGGGCATTGCTGGAAAGATATATCGATCCTGCTGCGCCGAGTTTGCCGATTCCTGTTAAGTCAGAGACGATTATTCAGGACAGAATTAAAGACTTTACCGGTCGGAAATTTGTGTTTAAAGCAATTAATGAGTTTCTGGGGACAAAGCAAAAAGGCTATTTTGTTTTGGAGGCGGAACCGGGTGTTGGGAAAAGCGCGATTATGGCTGCCTGTGTGGTGATGTTGAAGCGCCGCTGCGTTACTCATTTCAACTCGCAACCGGACGGGATTGTCAGCGCTGAAACTTTTTTGGAAAATGCTTGCACTCAGTTGATTGAAGGTTTTAATCTTAAAGATAAGTATCCGCGACTGCCGGAAAATGCCCTGAAAAATAACAACTTTCTAGGCGAGTTGCTGAAGGAAGTCAGCGCTAAGTCTAGCAAGGACAAAAAAATAATTTTTGTGGTGGATGCGCTGGATGAAGTTGATTGGAAGGCTCAAACTAGCAACAGTAATGTTTCGTATTTGCCTAATGATTTGCCGGACAACGTTTATTTTATTGTTTCCAAGCGACCGGATTTTCTGACAATGCCGACAGCTAACAAGACGGTTTTTGATTTGATGAAATACAGTGCTGAAAGTCAGAAAGATGTCGAGGCTTATCTGGCAAAACGCACGGAGAGAAGCCAGTTAATTCAGGATTGGATTAAGGGTCGAAATTTGCAGCGGGAACAGTTTGTGACGGCGGTAGCCCAAAAAAGCGAAAAGAAATTTATCTACCTCCGCCACGTACTTGATGAGATTGAAGGCGGCACGTACAATGATGTGAATTTAAATGATTTGCCAGCGGGTTTGGAGGAATATTATCAAAAACACTGGGGACAGATGATGGGCATGGGCAGGGAAAACGATCCTCTGCTGGAATTGAAGGTTAGGATTATCTATTTCCTGTCGCAAGCAGAGGAACCTGTTTCTGGTCGCTGGTTGGCTAAATCTGCCCGCGAGAACAATGTTATAAAAGTACAGCAGGTACTCGGAAAATGGAATTCGTTTTTGCGACATGAGAAAGTAGGGAAGGAAACTCGATACACTATCTATCACAACAGTTTTCGGCAGTTTCTCGAAGCGGATGAAACCGTGCAGTCGGCGGGACTAACACTGGAAGATATTAATGATGACATTAGTGATAACTCTACAGTAGGAGCGCCGATATGAGCGAATTAGGTGTGTGGTTGGCACAGCAGTGTCAGGAAGATCGAGATTTGCTGTTGAAGTATCAACCGAAGAGATTTGCGAAACAGGGGAAGGTTGACCGTTATTGTGCTTGGTTGATGGATTTCGGTTTTATTGAGATGAAACTGGATTTTTTGGGGGTACAAGCGTTAATTGATGATTACGATTTGGCGAGGGTTTCTGATGTTTTGTTGTCCGAGGGGCAAAGTCAAACTCTGAGATTGATTCAAGGGGCAATTCGGAAGTCGGCGCACGTTTTGGATGGGGATAACACGCAATTGGCTGGGCAATTGTTGGGGAGGTTGATGGATTTTGAAATGCCCCAGATTCAGGGGTTGCTGGAACAAGGAAGGCAATCAAAAGATAGTGTTTGGTTGAGGCCTTTGAAGGCTAATATAGAGCGGGCAAATGAAGGAGCACTGCGGACACTTGTCGGTCATAATAGCTGTGTAGCAGCCGTCGCGATCGCACCAGACGGCAAAACTGCGATTTCCGGTTCAAGGGATAACACCCTGAAAATCTGGGACACCAAAACAGGCAGAGAACTTTTCACCCTCACGGGTCATAGTAACGCGGTACTAGCAGTGGCGATCGCACCAGACGGCAAAACAGCGATTTCCGCTTCAGATGATAAAACCCTGAAAATCTGGGACACCGAGACAGGCACCGAAATTAGAACCCTCATGGGTCATACTAGCTATGTAAATGCAGTGGCGATCGCACCCGACGGAAAAACAGCGATTTCTACTTCCTTGGATAATACCCTGAAAATCTGGGACACCGAGACAGGCCGGGAACTGAAAACTCTCACGTGTCATAGTGACTATCCACTGGCGATCGGGCCCGACGGAAAAACCGCGATTTTGGCTTCAAGGGATCAAACCCTGAAAATCTGGGATACCGAGACAGGCCAGGAACTGAAAACTCTCACGGGTCATAGTGACTGGGTATATGCAGCGGCGATCGCGCCCGACGGAAAAACCGCGATTTCCGCTTCAAGGGATAAAACCCTGAAAATCTGGGACACCGAGACAGGTCAGGAACTGAAAACTCTCACTGGTCATAGTTCCGGGGTAAGTGCAGTGGCGATCGCACCCGACGGTAAAACAGCGATTTCGACTTCCGATGATAAAACCATAAAAATCTGGGACACCGAGACAGGTCAGGAACTGAAAACTCTCACGGGTCATAGTTCCGGGATAAGTGCAGTGGCGATCGCACCCGACGGAAAAACAGCGATTTCGGCTTCATGGGATAATACCCTGAAAATCTGGGACACCGAGACAGGTCAGGAACTGAAAACTCTCACGGGTCATAGTGGCCAGTTACAAGCAGTGGCGATCGCGCCCGACAGCAAAACCGCGATTT
>NZ_JAUBRH010000003.1:20875-218680 GCF_036701775.1 Microcoleus sp. N9_A2
CGGCTTCATTGGATAATACTCTGAAAATCTGGGACACCGAGACAGGCCGGGAACTGAAAACTCTCACGGGTCATAGTAACGCGGTACTAGCAGTGGCGATCGCACCAGGCGGCAAGACAGCGATTTCGGCTTCATTGGATAATACTCTGAAAATCTGGGACACCGAGACAGGCCGGGAACTGAAAACTCTCACGGGTCATAGTGACTGTGTAAATGCAGTGGCGATCGCACCCGACGGAAAAACAGCGATTTCTACTTCCTTGGATAATACCCTGAAAATTTGGGACACCGAGACAGGCCGGGAACTGAAAACTCTCACGGGTCATAGTGGCGCGGTATTTGCAGTGGCGATCGCACCCGACGGAAAAACAGCGATTTCTACTTCCTTGGATAATACCCTGAAAATTTGGGACACCGAAACAGGCCGGGAACTGAAAACTCTCACGGGTCATAGAGGCGCGGTATTTGCAGTGGCGATCGCACCCGACGGAAAAACAGCGATTTCTACTTCCTTGGATAATACCCTGAAAATTTGGGACACCGAAACAGGCCGGGAACTGAAAACTCTCACGGGTCATAGTAATAGGGTAAATGCAGTCACGATCGCACCCAACGGCCTGATAGCGATTTCGGCTTCAATGGATAACACCCTAAAAGTCTGGGATATACTTAGTGGCAATGAGGTTGCTAGTTTCAGCGGAGATGGTGCGTTTATGTGTTGTGCGATCGCCCCTGATGGAGTGACAGTTGTAGCGGGCGATCGATCGGGCCGGGTGCATTTCCTGCGATTGGAGGGAGTTAAACAGTTGACAGTTGACAGTTGACAGTTGACAGTTGACAGTTGACAGCGAGGTTTTTGCCCGCATCTGTGGGTTGTAGGGAAGTATTTCGGAAAAAACCCGGTTTTTGTGGATGGGCGATCGGGTTTTTTGTGGATGGGCGATCGCATTTGATTTGTTAGTCCGTTAGTTAGTCCGCGCCAAGGGCTAGTTGGTTCGTCGCCGACAAGTCCAACCGGGGTTGAAACCCCTGTCTCATAGCGAAAGTCCTCTGAAGAGGACTGAAGAGTTAGTTGATGTGTATTGGTTTTAGGTGAATTTTCAGTCGGTTTCAACCGACTTTAGCTATGAGACGGGGGTTTCAACCCCCGGCGGACTGTGCCACAAAGCAGACAAATTTTCGGTCGGTTTCAGGGCGATCGGGTTTTTGGATTGATGGGCGATCGGGTTTTTGTGGGTGGGCGATCGAATTTTTAGAAGTGCGATCAACTTTTATGATTAAGAGATAGTATTTGGATCGATTGGCACAATTCCTTCGCTAGCGTAGCGAGTAAAATCCTTAACATTTAGCGTCAAAATGTGTAATACACCGTTTGCTTTCATAATAGCCACAAGACGAGCATCATGTACTTGAACCCCCGAAACTCTGTAGGTAACAACCAACCTGCGCCATTCGGAGTAAGTTAAATGCGAGTCGGGAAACAAAGGAAAAAGACGCTCGATCCGGCGTAACTTGAGCTCGGCATCAGCAGGAGTCAACCCAAAGCCATTTTCTCGATCGGGCGAGTAACAACGTTCCAAAATTCAACGCAGTTTTGTGAGGCTACTTGCAATTTATATCCATCCTGTCGCAATTTTTTTACAGCATTGCGGATTACAGGATATAAAGGATGAGAGCGATCGGAAAACCGCAGCAGAATATTCGTATCTACAAGGCATAACATTGCTAAGGATGCTCCTCGTAGATACCTTCACGACTTATGGCAAAATCTGATAGCACTGGCACATTATTTCCCAGACTTTGAATAAAATCATCAGCCAATTCATCTAAAAGTATCTCAAAATCGCGATCGCTGATTTCTGCATCAGAATCACTTACCTTTGATGACTGACCAGGCGCTGATTGCCAAGTTAGGAAATCAACAAAATTAAGAACTACTTCTAGCTGCGGTTTGCCTAAATAACGCAGCTTATCTACAATGCTTTCAATTACAGCTTCCATACATTTATAGTTGAGCTTTAATTGTGATTTATTTCAGGCAATCATAGCAAAAATATCAAATTTTGTCAAATTTGCCAAACTGCGAGAGGATGGGAAGGGCGATGGCTTACGCCCCGCTACGCTACGACATTTTGGGGTAGGGAAACGGCACTGCCGTGTCCTCTTTTTCCGTTATGATGTTGTGCGAAAGTTCCATAAATTAATGATAGATAAGATCGATCGACCTTACACAACAGTAATACTCGCGATCAGTGCCGATGGTAAGATTGCAGATAAAGTGCGATCGCCCGCCAGATTCGGTTCAGCCAACGACAAAGCCCACCTCGAACAACAAGTCGCAGCAAACGATGCCGTTTTGTTCGGCAACGGCACTTTACAAGCTTATGGAACGACGATGCGAGTGATTTCGCCGGAATTGCTCAAACAGCGGGAACTCGCAGGAAAGCCCCCACAACCCGTGCAAATCGTGTGTTCGCGATCGCGCCAATTTGACCCAAACTTGCGATTTTTCCAGCAACTGGTGCCGCGATGGCTGCTGACTGGGCAAGATGCGGACACGGTGAATGACTGTAAGTTCGATCGCACTATCCATGCTAAAACAACCGATAGAGAAATTGATTGGATTGATGCGTTTCAACAGCTAGAAACTCTCGGTATCAAACATTTGGCAATTTTGGGCGGTGGGAAACTGGTAGCATCTGTGCTCGCTGCGGGCTTGGTTGACGAACTTTGGCTGACGGTGTGCCCGTTAATTTTGGGCGGAGTGGATGCGCCAACTCCGGTTGAGGGAAAGGGTTTTTTGGCGGATGTGGCTCCGAAATTAGAGCTTTTGGCGGTTAAACAGGTGGGACAAGAGGTGTTTTTGCATTATAGAGTTGGGGCGGGCTAGAAGCCCACCCCACATCTTGTGTGGCACAGGCATCTTGCCTGTGGCGGGCTAGAAGCCCACCCCACAACAGAAGTGGCACAGGCATCTTGCCTGTGGCCAATAATTACACAAGCAGGAGAGATTGTATTAACTTAAATGAAGTTCGATCGCTCTACGCACAAATCTCCCTATGCTGCAACAGCCAAAAACTCAACAATATTCTGTAGCCTGGATTAGCAAAATAGGCGAAATCCCGCAAGCGTCGTGGGATGCCTTGGCGATGCCCCTAAAAACTCCTTTTATGGAATGGGATTGGCTAAACAATCTCGAAATCTCCGGTAGCGCGACAGGTAAAAACGGTTGGCTACCACATCACTTGACAGTCTGGCGAGACAAACAGTTGATTGCTTGCGCGCCGCTTTATGTCAAAAGCCACAGCTACGGCGAATTTGTATTTGACAATCAGTGGGCCGATTTAGCTCAGCGTTTGGGTGTACAATATTATCCGAAGTTGATGGGAATGACACCGTTTACTCCCGCTGAAGGCTATCGGTTTTTGATTGCGCCGGGGGAAGATGAGGATGAGTTAACAGGAATAATGGTAAGCGCGATCGACCATTTTTGCGATCGCCACAATATCTCCGGTTGCAATTTCCTGTATGTCGATCCAGCATGGCGCGAAAGAATGGAACGCCACGGTTTCAGCACTTGGATGCACCATAGCTATATTTGGCAAAATCAAGGCTATCAAAATTTTGACGGTTATTTAAGCGCTTTTAATGCTAACCAGCGCCGCAATATCAAACGCGAACGCAAAGCAGTCGATCAAGCTGGTTTGTTGATAAAAACGCTGACGGGCGATGAAATTCCCCAAGCCATGTTTGCTCAAATGTATGCTTTTTATGAGAATACTTGCGACAAATTTGGTTGGTGGGGCAGCAAGTATCTGACTAAGCGATTTTTTGAACAGTTGCACCACAATTATCGCGATCGCGTTTTGTTTGTCGCCGCCTACGATAAGGAAGATGACAGACAGCCTGTGGGTATGTCTTTTTGTTTGTATAAGGGCGATCGACTTTACGGGCGTTATTGGGGCAGTTTGCAGGAAATTGACTGCTTACACTTCGATGCTTGTTATTATACCCCGATCGAATGGGCGATCGATCGGGGCATCCAAACCTTCGATCCCGGCGCGGGCGGGCGGCACAAAAAACGGCGCGGCTTTCCAGCTACGCCAAATTATAGTTTGCACCGATTTTATAACAACCGTCTGGCGCAAATTCTCAAGTCTTATATCGGTCAAATCAACGAAAGAGAACAGGAAGAAATTGATGCAGTCAACGAGGATTTACCTTTTACAAAGTTACCTCCGTTGTTACTCGGCGATTGACGGTTGACTGGGAATTTGGAATTAGAAATTGGGAATTAGTAACAGCCCATCAGTGTCAACATAATACTAAAACCCTGTGTATATCTCGTTTGTATCGAAGTTTCGATCCCCTTAAATCCCCCTTAAGAAGGGGGACTTTGAATGCTCTTCGCCGTCTATTAATAGGAGTTAGAAAGGACGTAAGAATACTCTTTTCCTCCCCTTATTAAGGGGGGGTTAGGGGGGATCGAAACTCAACTATAAACGATATTTATTATGGATTTTAGTCTTAAGTTGACACGAATGGTAACAGTCAACAGTCAACCGTCAACCGTCAACCGTCAACAGTCAACCGTCAACCGTGAACCAATTAACCTAATTCAAAATTACCTTGCCATCTTCCTGAATTTCCAACGATTTTGTATCGGTGCCCAACTCAGTCGTCGCGCCGAAACTGACTTGCAACATTCCCGGCATCGCGGTTGCTTGGGGGCGAACCAGCAGCAATCCGCCGTCTGGGCGCTGATAAGTGAGGGTGATTGGCACTTTGAGGGTTTGAAGCAAAATTTCCGATTGTTCGCCCAGAGTGCGCTGCGGGGTGACGCCTACGATTTGATAATTGATGACAGCATTGGTGGTATTCACCAGTTTAATTACTATCATGCCTTCAGCAGGCGTAACTCGCGCACTGGGCATTGGGAAGCGGGGAGGCGCGTCTGTGGGTGTAGAGGGCATCTCACTGGGGCCCGGACTCGCAGCCGGAGTTGGTTGGCTGACGGGTTCTTCAGTTGTTGCGGGAGTTTCTGCGGGCTGGGAAACGGGTTTTCCTTGTTGGGGCGGGGGGCCGCCGGCTTGGGAAAGTGTTGCGAGACTAACGAGTAAACCTCCGCAGGTGGCGGCTAGCAAGCTGATTTTTTTTAACGGTAGATTGTGGCGAAACATAAATAACTCCTCACAAGTTCGATCGAGGTTTTCCAACAACGTTTATGTTAATCTATGGCGGAAATGAATTTTAATCGCTGGGTTTGGGCGCGAGGTAGGAAGAATAAGGGTTTGAGGGGTAGATTTTTTTTAACCGCAGAGGGCGCAGAGGGCGCAGAGGAAGAGAGGAAGAGGGGAAGTTTTAGAGGCGAGATGCTTCTGATTTGTGGGCGGGGAGGGTGACGGTAACGGCGGTACCTCGATCGACTTGGCTGTCAATGCGGATTTGGCCGCGGTGATTTTCGACAATTGCTTTGGCGATGGCTAATCCTAAACCGGAACCGGCGGCGCTGCGGTGGGTGCGGGCGGGATCTGCGCGGTAGAATCGATCGAATAAATGCGGCAGGGCTTCTGCGGAAATTCCGATGCCGGTGTCTGTTACTTTTATTTGCAGTGCTGGATTTAACATCGCCGAATTTCTTTTGTTTTTAGCTGCAAGCTGCAATTCTACTTGAATTTGACCGCCAGAGGGCGTGTACTGCACGGCGTTGCTGACGAGATTGGTAAAAAGTCGGGCTAGTTGATCCCAGTCGCCTAACAGTGTAAAGTTGTCCTCAGCGTTGGGCAGATCGACAATTTCCAAAGAAAGAGAGAGATTTTGGGTAGTGGCGATCGCCTGTTGTTCTTCAATTACCTCCATCAGCAAAGCATCAAGAGGAACCTCAATCCACTGCTGCTGCAGGATACCGCTGTCTTGTCTGGCTAAAAACAGCAAATCGTCAACCAACCGCCCCAAACGGCGCGTCAGGCGTTCGATTACCTGTAGCTGTTGGTGTTGCTGCGGTTCGATATCCGGTTCCGCCAAAGCTACTTGTACGTTAGTTTGAATAGTGGCGATCGGATTTCTGAGTTCGTGGGAAGCATCAGCGGTAAACTGTTTGAGACGCCCATAAGACTCCCGTATCGGCGCCATCGCCAATCCTGACAGCAACCAGCCAATAGCCGCCACGCCAATTAAAGTTAAACCAGTCCCCAAAATCAAATCAAAAATTAATTGGCGGATCGGTTTTGTCACTTCAAACCAAGGATGGCTGACTCGCAAATATCCCAAAACCTGGCGGCCGATTTCCACTCGCTGCGTGACTTGTCTGAGGGAATAGTTTTGCTCTGAGTGCAACTTATTATTAATTATCCAAACTGTTTCGCCAGTACGGTTAGCGTGAATGGGAATATTCAGTGGTTCCGATAAAGTAGACCACAGCAATTCACCCGTAGGACTGAACCATTCTAAATCAATGTGGTCGTCTTCTACGGCATCGGTGCTATCTCGAAAACTCGCTTGAATATTAACTTGCAATTTAATTTTATCTGTGGTATTAGGAAAAGTTAGCGGTTCGATAACCAGAGTTCGCTCTATTACTTCGACAACGTGATGGAGGGTGTCGTCAATGCGATCGATCAAAGTATTGCGGACGTAGAAATAGAAACCCGTGGCGAATACAAGTAACAACACGGCGGTAACGGCTGTGTACCAAATAGCAAGGCGGCGGCGGGTAGCTTGAAACATATTGCGAAAAAATCAGGAATCACCAATAGAATATTAAATAAAATCTGAAGTAATATCGCCGGCTCATATCTTGAGATTCATCTGCGTTCATCAGCGTATATCTGCCTTAATCAGCGGTTCCTCTTTCCATTATTAATACTTCAGACAGATGTCGAGGTAGCTGCCAGCCTGGTAATCTACTAGCTAAACTTTTTAGGTAAAAGCCTGTGAATAAATTTTTATTTCGAGCCGCGATCGGGCTATTAATGGCATTTTTTGGGGCAATTACCTATTTTACAAACGATGTACAAAATCCGGTAACTGGAGAGAGACAGCGGGTGCAGCTTTCTCCCCGCCAAGAGGTAGTTTTGGGATTGCAGGCGCGAGATCAAATGGCCGCCAAGCACGGGGGGCTTTATCCCAGCCAGAGTATTCAGCAGTATGTCGATCAAGTAGGGGCACGAGTTGTCAACGGTTCGGCGGCAAAACAAGCAGGTTATCCGTTTGAATTCCACCTGCTGCGAGACGCCCAAACTGTCAATGCTTTTGCTTTACCGGGGGGACAAGTTTTCATTACTGCGGGGCTGCTGCGGCGACTGAATTCCGAGGCTCAGTTGGCTGCTATACTCGGGCACGAAAGCGGTCACGTTGTGGCGCGCCACGGTGCGGAACACTTGGCAAAACAGCAGTTGGGCAGATCTTTGGTAACGGCGGTTGGGGTGGCTACTAGCGACGATCGCGGGGGTGGCCAGCAGGCAGCATTAATTGCTCAAGCTGTCAATCAAGTTGTCGGTTTGCGGTACGGTAGATCGGATGAACTTGAGAGCGATCAGCTCGGTTTTCGGTTTATGACGGAAGCGGGTTACGATCCTCAAGGTATTGTGGAAGTAATGGAGATTCTCGGTTCTGCTAGGAAGGGCGGGGGATCGCCGGAGTTTTTGAGCTCTCACCCGAACCCTGGAAATCGAGTTGAAAAGTTGCAAGCTTTAATCGCGCAAAATTACCCTAACGGCGTTCCACCTAATTTGGTGTCGGGACGCGAAGAGTTTGCTAAGAATGTGTCGGGCGGTTAGCGATAATTGCACCGCGCTTTACAAAAGTTATTGCTAAAGACTGATGGAAGTTCGGCTGTAAGTTGGGACGATCGACTTAATGAGCGATCGAGCAATTGAAAAGTTTAGAACCATGATTGAATCTGGGATGATTATCGGCGGCGTGACTTTTTCCGTCGCCTTCGGCACTTTGTTGTTTAAACTCCGCGATATTAACTGGGCAGTCAAACTTCAAAGACCGGATTGGATGTTTTTTGAGCCGGCTATTCCGTTAATTTGGACGGTGATTTTTGCTTGCGGGGCCGGCAGCGCTGCTGTCGTTTGGGAACAAGAGCCAGGGAGCATTAAAACTTGGCTGCTGATGGCCTTGTACTTGCTTTTAGAAATTGTAACAGTTGCTTATATTCCTGCTACTCTCAGAGCGAAAAGTCTCAAAGTAGGGACGATTTTGGGAGGGGTTGGGGAGATTTTGGGAGTTGTGCTGACCTTGGCTGTTTTGCCGATCTCTCAAACCGCAGCTTTGTTACTTTTGCCTTACGCGATTTGGGGTGCGATCGGTACTTATACTACTTGGGAAATGATTAATTTAAACCCAGAAGCTGCCTAAAGATTAGGTGTGCAATCCGCACCCTACTAACGCACCGCTTCGTTAAAAAAAAACATTGTTAATATAGAAATCCTAAATCATTTGCATAATTATTGTAGGGGCAATCCCCCCGTGGTTGCCCGATAGATAGGGGTAGGCACGGGGAGTAGGGGTCGCACTACCCCTACAAATTTATCTGAATCATTTAGGATTGCTATAGTAGCAACTCCGTGCTACCGGGTTAACCGACCGTTCGAGTGAGGAAATCCGCTTAACAGTGTGTGCAGAGTTGATGAGAAAATAGATGAATAAAACTCCCTTAAATCAAAGGATGACTGTTATCAATGGCAATTAAAGACCAGCCCCAACCACCTCGTTTTCGACAAATTAGCAATATTTTGTTATTGCTCTCAAGTTTGTTTCTGCTGGCAAACATCTTTTTACCTAATTTGTTCGGGCCACAAATTCCGCAAGTGCCTTACAGCTTGTTCGTCCATCAAGTCCAAGAACAAGATGTGGTGAGAGCTTCGGTGGGTCAAAATGAAATTCGCTACCAACTCAAAGGCGAAGGCGACAAACCCGGTCAAGTGCTGTCAACTACGCCGATTTTTGACCTGGATCTGCCTAAACTTTTGCAAGAAAAAGGCGTTGAATTTGCGGCAACTCCCCCTTCTAAAAATGGCTGGATCGGCAGTGTTTTGAGCTGGGTGGTTCCGCCGCTGATTTTTGTGGCAATTTTTCAATTTTTCATGAACCGGGGCGGTGGTGGGCCACAGGGTGCGCTGTCGATCGGCAAAAGCAAAGCTAAGGTCTATGTAGAAGGCGAATCGGCGAAAATTACTTTTGCTGATGTGGCTGGAGTAGAAGAGGCTAAAACAGAATTAGTCGAAGTTGTTGAATTCCTGAAAACTCCTGACAGATTTACGGCAATCGGTGCGAGAATTCCGAAAGGCGTGCTGTTAGTCGGGCCTCCGGGAACTGGCAAAACGCTGTTAGCAAAAGCAGTGGCTGGTGAAGCTGGCGTGCCGTTTTTTAGCATCTCTGGTTCGGAGTTTGTGGAACTGTTTGTAGGTGTTGGTTCTGCAAGAGTTAGAGATTTATTTGAGCAGGCTAAGAAGCAGGCTCCTTGTATTATTTTCATTGATGAATTGGACGCGATCGGCAAATCTCGTAGCAGTAACGCTAGCTTCGGTGGGAATGATGAACGCGAACAAACTCTCAATCAATTATTAACTGAAATGGACGGTTTTGCGGCGGGCAATACTACGGTAATTGTGCTGGCTGCAACTAACCGCCCGGAAAGCTTGGATGCTGCTTTGTTGCGCCCTGGTCGTTTCGATCGCCAAGTTTTAGTCGATCGCCCCGATTTATCTGGTCGCGAAGAAATTTTGAACATTCACTCTCAAAAAGTGAAGTTGGGCCCGGATATTGACTTGAAGGCCGTCGCCACTCGTACCCCCGGTTTTTCGGGCGCAGATTTGGCAAATTTGGTCAATGAAGCTGCCTTGCTAGCGGCGCGTAACAAGCGCCTCGCTGTGGCACAGGAAGACTTTTTAGAGGCATTTGAGCGCGTTGTGGCGGGCTTGGAAAAGAAGAGCCGGGTGCTCAATGAAAAAGAGAAAAAGATTGTGGCTTACCACGAAGTCGGACACGCGATGGTTGGGGCTGTGATGACTGGCGGCGGCGAAGTGGCGAAAATCTCGATCGTCCCGCGCGGTATGGCTGCATTGGGTTACACGTTGCAGGTTCCGACGGAAGACCGTTTCTTGTTAGATGAGTCGGAGTTGCGCGGTCAGATTGCAACTTTGCTGGGCGGGCGATCGGCTGAGGAAGTGGTGTTTGGTAGCATTACTACTGGCGCTTCCAACGACTTGCAAAGGGCGACGGATTTAGCTGAACGGATGGTGACAACTTACGGGATGAGTAAGGTTTTGGGGCCTCTTGCTTACGATCGGAGTCAACAATCGTTCCTCGGCGATGGTATGGGAAATGCCCGCCGTGCGGTGAGTGCCCAAACTGCTGAGGCGATCGACCAAGAAGTCAAAGAAATTGTCGAAACTGCACACCAACAAGCCTTAGATATTCTCAAGGAAAATCGAGAATTGTTAGAAACAATTACGACACAACTGTTAGAAACAGAGGTAATTGAAGGTGAAAAACTTCACGATTTTCTCACTCAAGTCAAGCCTGTAGATAAGGTTTCGGCGGTTGTTTAAAATGGTTTAATTTAACCGCAGATGAACGCAGATGATTTATACTCATCTGCGTTTTTCGATATTTTTTAGCTAGTCAATTGTCAAGATGAAGTTTTCGGGGCAGGTGCTCCGCGCAACATTCCTTCTGTACTGAGATCTTCATCGATTTCTTCCCAGTGAATGCCATAGCCTCCTCCACATAATTCCCATTTTGCCCTTTGATCGGGAGTTGCATTAAACAATCTGGGATACCAAATTAAAGGGACGATAATGGTTCGTCCATCCATTAAATCAACACTAATTGTTTCTTCGGTAAAATGAATGTGCTTAACTCTCTCGTCCGCTCGAATCGCCAAAATACCCATACCAAGCCTCCAATAGTGTTTGTTGATTTTCTTGTACTACTGACTGTATTTTCCGAAGTTCTTTAGCGCTAAAACCAAGGTTGTTTGCTAAACTGATTGGCTCCAACCAAAATTTAACCGATGATTTGTCTCGGTCAATGTGAACATGAGGTGGTTCATTCGGTTCATGGCTGTAAAAGTAAAGTCGGTAAGGGCCTACTCGTAAAATAGTTGGCATAATTTCAGGTTATACAACATTTCTATGCGAATATCTGTAAGTTTTGTATTCTATGATAGCACAGGGCGATTTTATATTTTGGTTACAACCCTTTGATATACTGCCTCAATACAGGTGGGAGAGTGTAAAGACTTTCCTGTTTTTCTATAAAGCAGCGCCGTGATAAAGATTGGAGCGCGTTGAGTAAATCTGATGAGGATATTTGTCCTTTTTCTAGCAATTTTGCTAGGTTGACTGACTGGTTTTCCCTAGCCAACAAAGACATAACTTGTTTTTCTAGTTCGGAAGTGCGATCGTACTGCTGCTGTAAAACATCTTTCAAATCTTGCGGCAACAATATGGTATCATCTAGTAATAATTGTGTCACGCCGATTCCCAACTCTTGAATCAGATTCGCCACACTTTTTAACCATAACGGGTTGCCTTCATAGCGATGAATGAGTGCTTCACTGTTGTCAATTTCTTCTAACCCACAATCTCTCAGGATTTCCCGTCCGGCTGCGATGTCTAAACCTTTGAGTTGTAAGCTACGAATGGGAGTATTTTGGTTTTTAAATTGAGTCACTTCTCTCGGTTGTTCCCAACCGATTAGCAAAAAACAACTTTGATGGGATAATTTTTCTATCTGTTTGAATAAAGAGCGATATTCTTCATACTCTGGTTTATACTTTCCTGCCAATTCCCCGCTACAGAAAAGGTTGTGAACGTCATCCAAGACTATTAAACAGCGATGGTTTTGCAAATATTTAATTAGCGGTAAGCGTTTCGGGTTGGTTGGGGATGAATCTTGTTTTTCTGGATTGGAAAAAAACTGTATTAGTTTATGTTCAAATTCATCTAGGGTGTGCGATGCGTCTATGCTGCACCAAATAACGTACTCAAACTCCTCTTTAATTTGTTGTACCAGTTGTACTGCTAGGGTTGTTTTGCCGATGCCGCTGATGCCGGTGAGGGCTATGAGGCGGCTGTTTTGTTGTAGAATCGAGGTTGTGAGGGTTTGGAGTTCGTGGGTGCGATCGAAGAAATCACCCAACTCCGGCATTTCGCTTAAATCTTGATGCGAGGTTTGAGGTTGTTTTGGGTTAGATGTTTCCTGACTTGGTGGGTTTGAGTTTGGGATATTTGAGAGGTGTCTAGGGTCTCCACAGATGTTAACGCTGTTAATTTGCACTGATTCTTCTTGTGCAACATTTGAATATATTGAAACTTCCAACCTCTCCATTGCGGAGCGAAAATTCGATTTACTAACTTTTTCCCCCAACTCTTGTGAAAGGCTTTGCCATAATTCCATTCCTACCTCTCTAACACGAGCCTCAGAGAGGTTAACGTCCTTGGCAATCTCGTTGTAATCCTCATCTTGCCATGTCCCGCGCAGGATTTTCTCTTGTAAGTCATTGAGATGCTTACCTGTTTTAGCAAACACCATATCGTCTGCGAGTTTTACCATTTCCTTAAGGTTCATAGAGTCGGGTCAATGTCAGGGTTGGTTGTATTGTACCCAACATTTCCCAACATTTCCCAACATTTCCCAACATTTTTTATAAAGGGCGAGTTGAACTAGCATACAAAAGTCCCAACAAAATTGAGCATTTTGGGCTAGACAAAGCTTTGATTTATAAAGAAAATGAAATAAGTATTAAAGCGTAAATTTAGGAATTAAGCGGTTGTCGTTTTATACGTTGTAATGCTACATTATAACGCAGTTACTACGGTTTGATTAGAAAGTTATGGTCCTTCATCGCTACTGTAAGTCCTATGTCGTCAAAGCGTTATTATATTTTGATAGGATTAATGTCACTTTTGTTAATTGGGCTGGGTGGATGTTTTGACCCTGCCAATCAAAATCAGACGGTGGTAGTAAATCTGATAAGAGATATACCTGATACTTTTGAAGAAGAGTATTTAGTGAGATTTGATAAGGGATGGGGTGAGTATTACAAGCTAGAAGAAGGCCAGGAGAGCTTTTTATTGATTGGTGCAAGTATCGAAATTCCTGAAAAAGATCAAAATAAACTGTTAGCTCAACTTCAAGACACTCAGGCAAATCTACAAGATATTATCGCATCCAATCCTTTTTATGATACTAAATCTCAGGTATATGCGCTTAAAGTAAAACTTAAGGTACAAGCTACGCAAGAAAGTATAAACCAATCTTTTAGTAGTGATATAAAAGTCATTTTTCCAGCAGTAACAGCAGCACGAAATCGCTTAGGTGCTAAAGAACCTTCTTCAACACCCGAGATTTCTTTTTCTCTCAAGCACCATACTAAATACAGTGACTATGGGCTTGGGAGACTGTTTCCAGATATCATTTCCTTGTTTAATAAACGTAAGATTTTTGTTACAGTCCTCGCAGTATTCTTTGTCAGTCTGCTGATCTCATCATGGAACGAGCGTAAAGAAGCTATTGTGCAGGTTATATGGTGGCTTTTGGCATTCATTTTCTTCCCGTTGGCTCTTTTTATTATATTTCCTACATTGAGAAATGTATTCTGGATTGTGAGTGGTTTATGGGGTGGTTAACATTTGTCTATTTATCTTCACGAGGGAAGAGATGATATTATAAGTTAAGTTGAAACAAGGAAACATAACCTATTTTTCCACTTACAATCTTATCCATTTCAACCATTTAAAAGTGCGCTGATTGCACGTAGGGCGATCGCCCCTACCTATCGAATTAGTCGCTCCCTACAGTTACAATGATAAACATACAAAAACCCGGCTGCTTCAAAACACCGGGTTTCTAAATATTGTTGCTGCATTTTCGAGCGCTCAAACTCCGTTTATGTAAGCCATAACTGGAGTACCTTGCTGCTGCTGCGCGATTTCCAAAAGGCGTTGAATGCGCTCCTCTGTCGGCGGGTGAGTGCGGAAAAGTGACTGCAAACCTTTAGTCGAAAAAGGATTCACAATCAGCAGCGGCGACATCGCAGGATTGCCGTGCATGGGAATTTCATGACCCATTTTCTCCAATTTCTGCAGCGCGTTTGCTAAACCGATGGGATTATTGGTAATTTCCACCGCACCGCTGTCTGCTGCAAATTCCCTGGTTCTAGAAATCGCCAATTGAATTACGGTTGCTGATAGCGGCGCTAAGATGATTAAAAACAGCAAACCAAAAGGATTCGGGCCTTGTCTGCTGTCCCGCGTCACCGGGCCGTAAAGCGCTCCAAATGTCAGAATTCGCCCGACAAATGTAATCGCGCCGGCGATCGTCCCTGCAACTGCTTGAGTCAGAGTGTCGCGGTTGCGGATATGCGTCAGTTCGTGCGCTAATACCCCTTCCAATTCTTCGCGGGAAAGCAGTTTGATGATGCCTTCAGTAACTGCTATTGTCGCGTGTTCCGGGTCTCTTCCCGTGGCGAAGGCGTTCGGAGATTGAGTGGGAACTAGAAATATTTTCGGTACTGGAATTTGGGCTTTTTCACTCAGCGATGCTACCATATCGTAGATTTCTGGTGCTTCGCTGCGGGCGATCGGGCGAGCGCGGTAAGCCATCAAAGCTGCCGTATCGGAATAGTACCAAGAGCTAAAACTGGTGAAGGCGGCTAATGCTAAACCGATGTAAAGTCCTTGCTCGTTGCCGATTAAATAATAGCTTCCTAAAACTAGAAGGCCGCTCAGAAGCCCTAATAGAGCTGCTGTTCTGATGTGATTTGTTCCTTGCATGGCGGGTTGGGGCGATCGCGAATTTTGGTATTTTTGAGCTTGTTATTAGATTTTCATATTTTCGGGCGATCGCGCCTCTATCTGCCGAAATAACTGCTGCCGCCAATAGTAGTATTTCACCTTTTCTGTGAGAAACTGGGAATCCATCGGGAGGCTCTCTCAGGCTGCTCTCAAGAGGCGACACAGCCACAGCTTATGACATTTCCAGCCAGAACCTGGAAACGAGATTAAAAACAAAATAAACGCAGACAATCTTACATTCATCTGCGTTTGTCTGCGTTTATCTGCGGTTGAATTCTCCAACCCTAAACCGCTTGCACTTGCTTTTCCTCAACAGCAACAGGTTCTTGATATACAGTTTGAGACTCATTAGCCAAAAAGTCAGCCAATTGTTCTTCGATTTCATCCCGCACAATCTGGCGGTATTCCAGGAAATGCTCGTTGTGAGCACACACTGTTAAATAGTGATCCCAAACCGCAGGATTGCGTTTGATAATGCTGAACAAATGATGCCAGAATTTCCACCGAGTTGAACGCTTGACTCCTTGTCGCCAAACTACAGTTAGCAGTGCTCGCAAGTCTATCCAACTGGGGATTCTTGATGGTATATCTGCTGTAGGTGCACCTAACATCAAGAAGTGGCGATAGGTGCGGTCTAAGTATTTCTCAGCATCGTACACATCAGAAAATGCTTGGACATATTCCCTCGCGATATCTTCTAGCGGCCGCGTGGGAATGAAGTTCATCAAAGTTGTCTGATTCAGGTTGCCGGATTTGTCGCGCAATCTGCCTTCTTTTGCTAGTCTGTGGGACAATGCAGTATGAGGCAAAGCTTGCAACATTCCAAAGGTTGTGCTCGGAATTGCTGCTGCTTCGGCGAAGTCTACAATGCGTTGGCCTGCGCCTGCTTTTTCGCCGTCGAATCCGATGATGAATCCCGCCATTACTCGCAAACCGGATTTGGCAATCAATTCTACTGATTCAATCAGAGAGTTGCGGGTGTTTTGGAATTTCTTGGTCATTTGTAGGCTTTCTTCGTCGGGGGTTTCAATTCCCAGAAATACTGCATTGAAATGACACTTCACCATCATATCCATCAATTCTTGGTCTTGGGCTAAATCTATGGATGCTTCTGTGTTGAAGTTGAAGGGGAATTTGTGTTCTATTTGCCAAACTTCTAAGTCTTTTAGTAATAGTTTGACACTGCGTTTGTTGCCGATGAAGTTGTCATCTACCATGAACACGCCGCGCCGCCAACCTAGGTTGTAGAGACAGTCTAGTTCTGCAATCAATTGTTGGGGGTTTTTGGTGCGGGGTTTGCGACCGTAGAGGACGATGATATCGCAAAATTCGCACTGGAAGGGACAACCTCGCGAAAATTGAATTGACATCGAATCGTAGCAGTCTAATTCCAGCAAGTCGAAGCGCGGAACCGGGGTTGTGGTAACATCGGGTTTTACGCCGTCCGATCGATACATTCCACTTTTTTCGCCCCGCAGTACCGCTTCGACGAACATCGGCAAGGTGATTTCGCCTTCGTCGAGAATCAGGTAATCTATGCCCGCTGCTTGAGGTTCTTCGGGTACGGAAGTCGGGTAAGGGCCGCCGCAAGCTACGGATTTACCGCGCCGTTTTGCTTCGCGGATGATGTCTAGCAAATCTTCTTTTTGGACAATCATTGCGGAGAGAATAACGAGCTCTGCCCATTCCCATTCTGCTTCGGTGATTTGTCTGATATTGCGATCGACTAACTTAAATTCCCATTCTTGGGGTAAAATAGCTGCTACTGTTACCAAACCCAGCGGTGGCAGCAGAACTTTACGATCAACTAATTCTAGGATTTTCTCGTAAGACCAAAATGTTTTCGGGAACAGGGGATAAACTAGGAGAACTCGCATATTATGTTAAACCTCACATCAGTAAACAACTTGCGATCGGGCTGGCGTGTTTGAGAGTTCGATCGATTCTCAAGACTTAATGTTAATGCTAAAATTACGATCTTGCACTCGATCGACTATCTGGCGAGGGGTGACACCCCCTAAGACAAATAGAATGAGCGCAATTTTTAGCTGGCAGTTCCCTGTTAAAGTTTGCAAATGCTGATATCTTATCGTATTTGACCGTTAATTAACGGTAATCGCTTAAAAAGTGTAGGAATCAGGCAAAAAAGAATTTGAAACAGTAGAGTTGAATAGGATAAATAATTAGGGACGATGCTCAAAGCCCATCCCACAAGAAAGATTGTGGGATGGGCTTTGAGCATCGTCCGATTATTGGTGCGGAGTGTAGGCGCTACTTTACATTTTTATCGGGAATCCCGCTAGTTCTTAACATATCGTCCACTGTGCCGCAGTAACTCGGCATTCCTATGCTTTCGGGATTCACAAGATTTTGATAGGTAAAATGACGGTAGCTGATGCAAAATCTATCCCAAGCAGCCACCTGAATTCGGAACAGCCAAATAAAGAAATCGGCTAGCCAAGGTGACAGAGTAATCCGAAAAAATATCTTTTTATTCAAATACTGGCAAGCTTGTTCTACCACTTCGTTAGCTGTAATCGCCGGATTTCCTAGCACAAAATGTCGCGGTTCCTCGGAAGCTGGCGGATGTTCAACCAAATAATTAACTACTGTGGCAATGTCTGCGCCGTGGATAAAGTGAAAACTGCCATCTGCCTTAAACCAACGAATCAAACCAATCCATTTGGTGACAAGGGGCAGGCCCGATGACAAGTGAGAGACTGGTTTTTCTGCGTCTCCTCCCAATACTAAAGTCGGGTAAAGTGCGGTAATCGGAGGCACATTTGTCAAAGCTGACAAATGCACCATGCAGTTGTATTTTGAGCTAATATAATCTGTCCCCAGTTCCCCGGCTTCTTTCAGCAAATTGTTGTCTCGACCGAGAATGCTGGCCGTTGAAAAATAAATTACTTGCTGGCAAGTCTGTGGCGAAAGTAGTTGAATTAGGCGGAGAGTTTTGGTTACGTTAACATCAAAAACTTCTTGAGTTCCTCCCCAAGCAGTGGCAGCTAAAATTGCTACATTCATTGTTTGCAGGAGTTCGGCGTGTTGATCGATATCTCGCATATCGCCCTGTATGATATTGATGTCGGGACGGGCTTTCCAGTCAAATTTTAATTTTTCGGGGTTGCGAACTAATAAGTAAAGTTCGTGGTTTGTCTCTTGAATCAAAGTTTCGGCCATGTAGTGACCGATACAGCCACTTGCACCCGTCACAAAAATTTTTTTGGAGTTCATTTTGCCGCAGGGGAAGATGGGAGGAATGAGGGGTTTTCACTTGATGCTGAGGCCTGATCCCCCCTAACCTTCCTTAAGAAGGGGGGGACAAGAGTCTGATCAAAGTTCCCATTCTTAAGCGGGTGATAAGATTCTTCTCAAAGTCCCCCTTCTTAAGGGGGATTTAGGGGGATCAAGCCTTGGCTATAAACGAGAGTTTTACTCGTTACCAGTTAATCGCAATCAAATCGCAATTTAAGCAGCAACTGCAAGCAATTTGTCCGCTTGTTTTGCCGTTTCAAAGAAGAAACGCACGTTGTCTTCGGGGGTTCCCGGTAATACGCCGTGTCCTAAATTGAGGATGTGTCCGCGATTGCCCGCTTTGCGAATTGTATCAAGAATTCGATCGCGAATAAACGCTTGAGAACCAAATAATACGCCGGGATCGAGATTTCCTTGAACGTTCATGTTGGGGCCCAAACGTTGGCGTGCGTCGGCCATATCAACCGTCCAATCGACGCTGATGATATCCGCGCCGGATTTTGTCATCCGTTCGAGGAGGCCGCCACTACCGCTGACTAAGAGAATTAGCGGGGTGTCGGGATGGGTTTTTTTGACTTGCTCAAATACCTGTTTTTGGTATGGTAAAGCGAAGGTTTCGTAGTCCTGCGGGGACATTTGGCCGGCCCAGGAGTCAAACATTTGCACTACTTGCGCGCCACAGTCGATTTGGTAGCGCATATAAACTGCGATCGCATCGGCGAATTTCGACAGCAACTGATGCAGTAAAGTTGGATCGGAAAATGCCATGTTTTTGATGATGGCATAATATTTAGAACCTTTACCCTCTACGGCATAGGCCGCCAGCGTCCAAGGCGCGCCCACAAAACCGAGCACGGTGGATTTGTTGCCGACTTCCGCGCGCAGGGATTGGAGGATTGTTTTGATAAACGGCAAGCTTTCTTCGGGATTCAGCGGTTGCAGGTTGTCGATTTGCTGCTGAGTGCGGATGGGTTCGTGGATAATCGGGCCTTTGCCTTCGGCGATGTCCATCTCGATGCCCAAACCGGGCATGGGTGTGACAATATCGGAAAACAGAATTACGCCGTCGGGTTGAAACGCGCGCCACGGCTGAAGGGAAACTTCGATGGCGACTTCGGGAATTTCGGAACGTTCGCGAAAGGAGGGATACTTTTCTCGCAAATCTCGATAAGCCTTCATGTAGCGACCGGCTTGGCGCATCATCCACACGGGCGGGCGTTCTAGAGTTTCGCCGCGGGCTGCCCGCAACAGTAAGGGAACTTCATTTAATGCCGACATTTTAACTTTTCTCTACCTTAGATATTTCAATGCCTTTGGTAGCTTACCATTGTCCGATCGTCCTTTTCGATCGAAAATTCATCGGCGCGCAGGGAGTATTTCTGTCATTGCGAGGAACGAAGCAATCCCAGCATCTGTTTTGAATCGATTCTGCCTCCTAGACTGAGGAAACAATCGCCGGATCTCGATTTTGGGGAGTGGGGATTTAGTTGGTTGCGAGGCTGGCGGTAAAATAGCTGAAAGGACATTTTTGTGTCGCGAGCCTCGCAGCATTGCTGGATAAGGGTTTCAGGGATTTTCTTGGAGCGAGCACAGGTTTGAAATCCAAGAAAAAGATCTAACCGTCGCGATCGGCATCTGGACACTTTGCGCTGTATGGGGTGTAAGATGGAGGAGTCCCCACTCGCTGGGGAAACTAATTGAATGGAAACTAATTTCTTCATAGTAATCCTTTAATAACTCTTGAGTAACAGTCCCCACTCGCTGGGGAAACTAATTGAATGGAAACATTTTATGTGACTTTTGCTCCCAGTATTCCCCATATTCCCCCTGTACTGTCCCCACTCGCTGGGGAAACTAATTGAATGGAAACATCTTCACTAACTCCGATCTAGCCTGGTTGATTAGATGGTGTCCCCACTCGCTGGGGAAACTAATTGAATGGAAACTTGAGATAGGCATTAAACAACAACATTTTGACTCCCCACTCGCTGGGGAAACTAATTGAATGGAAACATCTCTATCTTTCTCACAAGAGTCACTATACTCACTAACTAAGTCCCCACTCGCTGGGGAAACTAATTGGATGGACAAATAATGGCAACATTAGCTCAGTATCTATACTCAATTTCATATTCAGATAAACCCCAAGATGAAGAAACTGAACATTTTAAAGAGTTTAGAGATAATCTCTTAAAAATGCCAGATATGTCTGTTGAGAAACTAGATTCAGAGATTTCAATTGAATCCAAAGTATCTAGACATAAAGAAGTAGTTACAACTCCTGGAACCGTCTATAGGAGGTCACACTCTCTTATCCGTAAAAAACTAAAAGAGGGAACAAAACTGTCCAATATTGTACGTTTTTTGTTGGCTGAGGTATATAAACATTCTCAAGACTTAGGGGAAATAACCGACGAAGAATTAGTCTCTGAGTGGAAAGCTAAAATTGACCCACTTGTGAAAACTCTATCAGTGCAAGATAGGTTTAATACTCTTTTGGGTATTTTTACTAAGATACTTACTTTACCAGAGAAAGGTAAAACTATGCAAAACTATCTGGGAGCCAACGATGAAAAATCAGAAGTAGAGATTGAAGACGAAACAGACGAATTAGATGAAAATACTTTTAGAAAACCTAACTACTATCGATTTTCTAAGTTCTAGAAGGCAGAGTAGTATTGTAGGGTGCGTCAGCCCGCAGCGTTTCCCTTGCCTAGTAAGCGATCGAGCTGACGCACCCTACAGGCCTCGTTAGTGGTTTAAATGCGTAACAGCTTAGCAGTTCCAAAAACGCGGTAAAGTCAGATGCTTCATAACACTTTAGCCAATCCCGCTTCATACTCTGCATCAACTTCATCAAGTAGCGTATCTAACAGCCCATCCTCCAAATCGTCTTCAATTTGCCGATCCCAGACTTGTTGGCGATACTCTATCAGCCAAGCAGTTAGTTCGGATAGTTCCTTAACTGACAAGTTCATAATTGCTGTTTCAAGTTCTTTAACACTCATAGATTTTGCCACATCATTAATATTATTAATATACCAATAATCCTGAACGCATGGGTAGTCAGCAACCGGGTTTTTGCGAAAATACTTCGATAGTCGCGGTGTTTGGGGCGGGTTTTTGAGATGTTGCTTTGACTCATTGATGGTTTGTAAAACCCGCCCCAACGAAACAAACGAAATTACCTAGTCACACACACTCCGCCTACAGATACCCGACATTGATCGCGATCGCGATCGTACCAGTTATTATCATTAGAGCGATCATCGAATCTACTATTATCCACCCTCGCCGAGTCTAAATCTCTAGTGCGCGGATTGTAATAATAGTCTCCCTGCGGATACCGGCGACTTGGTTCAGCGCAATAAGTCTCGTTTCTGTCGGCATCCTCAAACCTTACTCTCACCATAGTACGTCTCACGCGACAATCAAGAGGCCGCAAGCCAAAATCATCTCGCAAAATCCGTTCTCCGTCGTAGTTGCGGTTGTCTCGGCCACTGCCGCTTCTGTCATCCCACCTATTGCTATCCCGCCTGTCGCCATCAATTCCCGCAACTTCCAGCGTGTAGCTACCGCCTCTGGCAGCATCTTTTGCTAATACTAACAGCTTGTAATCGCCACTACGGGGAATTTGATAATTAAAAGAACGGTCTTGGGTAAAAGCTACTTGTTTGTTGTTCCCGTAAAACAGCACCATAACGGGAGTAAAACCGCGGCTTCTATCTGTGTCTAACAACACTTCAATGTTGTCGCCTTCCCGCGCGCTGAATGTGTATTCTTGACCCCGCAATTCTTCCGTCGGAGAGCCCGGAGTCCACATATTTCGGAAACGGTAAATCGGAGAAGTGCGGCGAATTACTCCATCTATGCGATCGTTATTCCGTATCTGTTCGCCAACCGCACTAGAAGAAAGCCCCGTAAGTGCCAATCCCGTAACTAGCACAGCGGCCGCAATACTGTTTAACAAGTTGTGTTTTTTCATGTCAACCTCTGGAAAGTTATAAAAATTTTTTGCCTTCTTGGCGCGGACATTTGCATACACAATCCATTTTAAATCTAATTTCTGCCCACAGTCTCAACCATTAGTCTCAACTTTAGTTATTGTGGGGTGCGTCTGGGCTGATTTTTTTAACCGCAGACTAATAATTTTTCCCCCGACGCACCCTACAAACTTATAGACGTTGATGCAGCTTTTAAAGTTGCGATGTATCCCCACAAATCAGCAATCCCGATTCAGCGTCGATACTCGCCTCAATTCCCATCGGTAAAGCAGCGTTAACGCCTTCGTGGCCGAAGGGCAAATCCGAGACAATCGGAATATTTAGGTCTAAAAGCCGATCGCGCAAAACCTCTTCAATGCTAAAACTGGGAATACTTGGATCAATCTCGCAGCGGCTGAAACGCCCCAAAGCAATGCCCCGCACCCCAGCGAAAGCCCCCGCCATCCGCCACAAAGTCAACATTCGATCGACCCTGTAAGGAGCCTCGGAAACATCCTCAAATGCGAGAATAGCACCTGTCAAATCCGGTTGATACGGGGTTCCGAGCAAATGAGAAGCAACCGTCAGATTCGCCGGAAACAGCCGCCCGGTGGCTTGTCCGTTGCCCCATCCTTTACCTGGCAAAGATTGTAAGGGACGACCTTCTATGCAGTCAAAAAGTCGATCGACAGACCAATCCGGTTCAGCGGCCAAAGTTGTCAGCATCGGCCCGTGAACACCCCAAATGCCCAATTTAGCCTGATTCCACAGCAAAGCAGTAATATCTGAAAAGCCGATTAACCATTTCGGCGAATGGGAATCGGGAGTGGGAAACTGAGAATTTGCCCAATCTCCCACCTTGCCTTTTTCCAAAAGTCTAGTGCTGCCGAAACCGCCTCGAACACAGAGAATACCGCGACAATCCGGGTCATTGAGGGCATCTGCGAGCTGTCGGACGCGGTTTTCATCGGAACCTGCCAAGTAGCCCCAGCGATCGTCAAAACCAGGTGTTAATTCAATGCGATAGCCGCGGGATTTCCAAATTTCCAAACCGCGTTCAAAGTTAATCAATTCTCGAAGCGCGCCGCTAGGTGCAATTACCCTGAGCAAATCTCCCGGTTGCAGCCATTTAATGTTAGTCATTATCGAAGGAAGAAGTAACAGTAGTTGTAGGGTGTGTCGCCATGAAAAATCTCTAACTAAAAATCAACAATCTCATAGCGACGCACCAGTCTCTGCGATTGCTTCGCGGGGACGCTCGCAATGACATATTAGTTGTAGGGTGTGTCGCCATGAAAAATCCCTAACTAAAAATCAACAATCTCATAGCGACGCACCAGACAAACACATCCAAAACTTCTCTTTCGCCAAACTTCCTCAAAATGGTGTCAGATCAATTCTCATTAACTTTAAGCAATGCTGTAGGGGCGAGTTAGCAACAATCCGTAATTCACATCCAGAATATTTATCAACTCGCCCCACCCAACCGACCAAATCTGATTAGAAAGCAGTTTTTGGGAATTCTGCGATTAAGAAGGGATTTTTTGGGGCTTCTGAGATTTGATGTGATACCATTTATAAAAAGTCTTGGTATACAATAATTATTGAGTTTATTTCCTCAATTGTGCAAGGTGCGTCGCCATGAGATTGTCGATTGAATTTAGAGATTTTTCGTGGCGACGCACCCTACGAATACTAATTACGAAATACCTACGGCAAAGTCAGAATGTCTACCCCAGAATCAGTCACAGCCAGAGTGTGCTCGAATTGAGCCGAAAGCTTTCCATCCTTGGTGATAGATGTCCAACCATCTGCGAGAATTTCTACTTCCCAAGTACCCTCATTAATCATGGGCTCGATCGTAAAAACCATCCCTTGTCTGAGCTTCTTTCCCGTGCCCCGCTTGCCGTAATGCAAAATTTCCGGTTCAGTGTGAAAGACTCGGTGAATCCCGTGTCCCGCAAAATTTCGCACTACCGAAAAACCCTGTGCTTCAGCATATTCTTGAATCGCTGCACCGATGTCGCCGGTACGAGCACCCGGTTTGACTTCCGCAATTCCTCTTCTTAAACATTCCTCGGTTACTTCAACTAACTTTTTCGCTACCGGTGAAGGTTTGCCCACAAAAAAAGTTTTGGAAGTATCGCCGTGATAGCCTTCAACTAAAGGCGTTACATCTATATTAATAATGTCGCCTTCTCTCAGAATTTGTTTAGCATTCGGGATGCCGTGACAGACTACTTCATTCACGCTTGCACACAGAGATTTTGGAAATCCTTTATAGCCTAGCGGAGCGCTTTTTGCTCCATGTGCCAAAGTCCAGCGTTCGGCTTCATCGTTAATTTCTAGAGTGCTTACTCCCGGTTTAACCATCGGTTCGAGATGTAGCAGAAGTTCGGCCGCTAAACGGCCTGCTTGGCGCATTTTTTCGATTTCTCTACTGGATAAAAGCACTAAACGTTCGGTTGCCATAGTTTTTTCAGTTTTCTTTTTTTGTGGTCGATTAAGAGTTTATTTAACTCAATTTTAGAAGAGATTTGAACCAGTGTTCACAACGATCGCCCAAAGCTGCTAAAGAATATTCTACCTCTGCTTGTCGTCGGCAAGCGCTGCGGTCAATTTGGTCTAAGCGGGCGATCGCAGCTACCAAGCCATTTACACTATCAGGCTCCACTAAAAAGCCCGTCAGTCCGTCTCTAACAATTTCCGCCGGCCCCCCGCGCTCGTAAGCAATCACGGGCACACCGCACGCTAAAGCCTCGATCGCGACATTTCCGAAAGCTTCCACCCAACGTGGTGTCATCAACAATGCTTGGCACTGACGGACTTGCTCTTGCATTTGGGTTGTTGTCAGAAACCCTAAATATTCTACCGGAGCATCCGGGTAATCTGCACAAATTTTTTGCCAATAATCCTCATCTTGCATTTTGCCCATAATTTTCAGGGGAATGCCTGTAATTTTCGCTGCTGCTACTGCATCTTCTACGCCTTTTTCCGGGGCGATGCGGCCTAACCAAGCTAATTTAGACTGCGGTTGGTTGCAAAATTCGTACAGGGATAAATCTATGCCATTTCCCAACAACTGACATTCATCGGCAAAGGCGAATGTTTTGGCTTGAGAAGCGGTGTGAACTCCGATCGTACCAGGAAACTGGACTGCGGTTTGTCCGGCAATGCGATCGAGGGCTGCGGAAAGGGAACCCATGCTGATCAAATGTGCGATCGGAGTCCTAAAAAATGGTGTCAAATAAAACGGCAGCCAATCGTAGGCAAAATTGACAATGACATCCCATTCATCCTGAACTTGGCGAGCATATTCCCACATATTCGCCAGCACAGAATCTGCGGGCATCACAATAGGATCATTGTAATCTTGTGTTTGGGCGGTTACTTGCAAATCACCCGTTATTTCGATTACTGGAATTGATTCTAAGACTGAACCTATCGGCGCTACCACTGCTATTTTATGACCTCGGCGGTGCAATTCTTTAGCGATGTTAAGGACTGTAAGTTCTACTCCGCCGCCCAACCCCGAACCGAGTTGACCGACCGAAGTAGAGAGCAACAATATTTTCAAATAGTCATTAGTCATTAGTCATTAGTCATTAGTCAGCAGTAACAAATTCTAACATAATCTAAGTTATAAATTCTCCCATCTAAAATTTAAAATCTCAAATCACTTGAAAATTGCTAGACTTATCAATCCATCCCAGAACGCGGACGGAGGCGGTTCAACTGATTGATTGCCCATCGAGCAGTTTCCTGAACTTCTGGATCGGGATCGTCCGTCGCACGGTGCAACAAATAACTGATTTGATTCACCAATTCGTAAATCCGCGTCAAGTCGCGAATTGCATTTTTACGCACTTCGGGATTTTCATTTTGCAGCGAAATTGACCACGCATTATTCATGGGTTTGAGCGTGCGAATGCCAATTTCCGAGAGACTTGCCAAAATTAAACTGTACTGCTTGGAGTCGGAATTTGCTAGCAAATCGAGCAACGGCTCAACTGCCCTGGAATCTCCCCGCTGGCCTAGTTCCCAAATTGCTTTGCCCCTCTTTGCCGGATTTAGGTGCTGCAAATCTTCAATCAGTGCTTCAATAATATCAACTTTAGGTCTACCATCCGTTTCGGGAAGGGCAATATCTTTCTTCCGACTCGCTAGGGAATCGCCTTGATTAGTTGTTTCGGGAATGTTGAAACCTGTGTTGCTGTACCCATTGCTGTGAGTTTCCAAGGGCGAGGTGTCGGAATTAATTCGATCGCCCTCAACTGCTGCATCCTCTGATTCTGGTTCCCCGGATTCCAGGATAAACGGTAAAGGTCGATCGCTGCTCTCGATACTGTAGTCTTTTGGCAAATCAAAACTGTAGGGCAAGGCTGACAGCGATTGTCGCCCATAAGAAGTCTCTTGCGGTCTAATTTCGTGCGAGTTTGTAGGAGAATCGGGATTAGTAAATTGAGAGTTTCTTTGGTTGTGGCGATCAAATCTTCCCCGTCTTCGCTGAGAATAATTTGACTCGTCACTGCTAACTAATTTGAGCATGATAAATACTGCAGCTGCCGTGACGACAACTGCTGCCAAACCCAACATTAAGAACCCCCGCTGACGAGACAAAGTTACGATCAAATTGGATACCGATTTCGGGATCTTAGAATTAGATTTGGACGTTTTGGACGGCTGAGATTTATTTTTATCGGGCGCTGGAGACGGTTTTGGAGGCTTGGAATCCTGGCGATCGTCCGGGGGAGAGTTTGCCTGAGCAATTTCTTGGGAAACAGCACGCGCAGAGGCATTGAGTACCTGTTGCCCTCCGTCGGCACTTGGACTGAACGCAGCGCCCAGACAGGCAATGCAGGTGAACAAACATACAGAGGAGCGGTAATGCGCCATAAGACTCAATCCGGGTTTTGAGAGGCAACGCCGCATGACGAGCTTTAGTTTAACCTTGAGTTAGCCCGATCCTAGCTGCTATGGGCTTAACTAACTCACAAATAAAATAGCACCAGACTCGCGAAAAACCCGGTTTTGAGAGGGCAGCGAGCCAGATCTTATAAGCACAATTGTGTCATTGACGTGCAACTCCTTTAAATAATTAGTTTAATTAGTTTAAAACGAACAACTACATCGGCGGCCGCGACTTTAGCAGCGGCATCCCGAAAGTTGATTGCAGCTAATCTCAGCTACCATTGTGCAGTGCAGGCCCCGCAGCCCAGCACTGCGGGGGCGCTAGCAGACGATTGTGGCTCGCCGTCGATTTCTCACTAATAGCGTGGCATGACCAAGAGTTTAACAAGCTTCCGAGCCTGCGGGTCGATCGTTTTTGTGTGAATTTGGGCGGAAGTGGGACAGGGGGATTGGCACTGGTAACGATAAACTAGGTTTTTTCGTTAATTCTTCGCTGCTAAACCGCATATTTTCCGTACATTCCAGGACGCACTCTGGAGATCACAAACCAGTTTTATTTACCAAAAATGCTGTAAGAAAGAGAGCGCTGATTTGACCGATGTTAATTTGAAGGGGGCAATTATCCCGGATAGAAGTGTTTGGGCGATCGACTAATATAACCGTTAGGAAATACTGTATTCAGCTAGCAAGCGCCAAAAATCATACTATCTTGTAAAAGTAGGGTCGGATTTAGTTAGGAGCTATAGTGAGAGCGAGTATACCCTTTCACGCACGCGCCCTCTCCCTACGTTCTGTTTATTTGTACCCACTTACTTAAGCTAAATTAATCGGTATTTCATCCTGTGCCGCCAAATTTGAGATAAGATCGAGCTAAATTTCTAGTGTGAGAGTAGAGGCGTTTGTGAGCCAACAAGATATTTTAAATTTAGCAAAAGAAGGCGATGCCAGGGCGATCGCATTTCTGATCAGCCAAGCACTCCAAAGCTTCGGCGTCACGGCTAAAGCCAGCCGGGAAAATGACACCCTGCACCTGCTGCTGGAAGCCGAACATTTGCCCGCAGAAGAAGCCTGTCTGCGAGTCGCAGTCAAAGGGTTGCAGCGGCTGCAACCAAATAACCTTTACTCAGTGACAGTTTACGGGCGGCGCGACGACCAGCAATTGCCCGCTTGGACTCAGACGGTAGAATTAAAAAAACGCTTGACTTCCGAACCCGTGAGTGCGTTAGTTGCCGTGAATGCCGCAGTAGCTGCGAGTGCAGCAGTAGCCGCTAGTGTAGCCGTTTCTCCCATTCCTGTGACTTTGCCCAAACTAGAAAAAACTCAAAATGTCACAACGGCGCCCACTCAAACACCAGAAAAATCTCCGCCCCAACCCCCGAAAATCCCAACTCCAAAACCCACAAACCAACGGCAGCAAAAGCCATCACCGCAGCCAGAGTTAGCCCGCACTAAAACTAAAAAATCTGGGCTGTCAGTCGGTGCTCTGAGTCTAATTCTCGTACCGATATCCGGCTTGGTTCTGGCTTCTCAACTTTACAAATCCTCAAGCACCGTTACTAATAACCCTCTAACGTCAAAGCCTGCGGTACAAGAAGTGAGCTCGACACCAGCATCAGCCGCCGCCGCCAAACCCCTTCCCGCTCCAAAATCGCCCTCCCCGGCTGCCAAAAAACCTGCCATTGTGCCCGCCACTGTCAGCATCAAAGCAGTTGGTGACATGATCCCCGGCACAAATTATCCCTACAACAAACTGCCGGCAAAAAAAGAGATGCTATTAGAGTCGGTAAAACCGTACCTCAAAGGAGCTGATATTCTGTTTGGCAATTTTGAAAGCACGATGACCGATTATCCTTACAGTTCCAAAGCAGGCGGCGGACGAATGCTGATTGCCTTTCGGACGCCTCCGAGTTATGCCAAAATCTTCAAAGATGTTGGTTTTGATATTTTGAGTATTGCCAACAATCACTCTTACGATTTTCACGAGCAGGGATTTAATGACACGATTAAAAACATCGACAGCAATGGCATGAAGGCTGTTGGTAAAAGAGATCAAATTGTTTATAAAAATGTCAAGGGAGTGAATTTTGCCTTTATCGGTTTCAGCAACTACGGCGACGTTCACAATTCTTTGCTGGAACTGAAAGCAGGAGCAGAAGTTGTCAAAAAAGCCAAACAAAATGCTGATATTGTAGTGATATCAGTTCATGCTGGTTCTGAAGGAACGGGAGCTCTGAATGTGAGAAATAAAACTGAGTTCTTTTACGGAGAAAACCGGGGAAATATGGTTTTGTTTTCGCGGACGATGATTGATGCGGGAGCTGATTTGATTTTGGGACATGGCCCGCACGTTCCCAGAGCTATGGAACTTTATAAAGGGAAATTGGTTGCTTATTCGCTGGGCAATTTTTTGGGTTATCGCACTTTGTCCTCAGCAGGAGCACTCGGTAAATCTCTAATTTTGGATGTGAAAATGACTCCGCAAGGGGATTTTGTTTCTGGTAAGATTATCCCCATCCAACTTGACGGGCGAGGTGTGCCATCTGTTGATAACAATTTTAGGACTGTGGGGTTGATTGACAGTTTGACAAAGAGCGATTTTCCCAATAGCGGTTTGACTATTGATAACAAGGGACAACTTTTGAAAAAGAGTAAGTAGTTATTGGGAATTGGGAATTTTAACTGGTTCCCAGGCTCTGCCTGGGAACCGATATCTAGAGGCTCTGCCTCGAAAAGCGATCGGGAAAATTGGAGGCTGAGCCTCCGGATATGCGTTACCAGGCAGAGCCTGGGAACAAGTAAATTACCAATAACAACTGACTACTCAAAACTCATTGCTTTCAAAGCTTCTTTCATTTCGTCTGCTGTCGTGGTTGCCGTACCGAATTGACGCACGACAATGCTAGCCGCCAAATTTCCCAAAACTGCCGCTTCCCAACCGGATGCACCGACGCACAAAGCTAAAGTCATCGCTGCTACAACTGTATCTCCAGCACCGGTTACGTCGAATACATCAGTCTTGTTAAAAGGGGGAATGTCCCAACTTTGAATGGCAAATTCCCCCTTTTCACAAATGGATGTTGGAGGGGGTGAATTTTTGATTTCTTCGCCGTTCGCCCTTTCAAACAAAGTCATCCCTTCTTCGCCGCGAGTAATCAGGATTTTTTGAGCTTGAGTTAAGTTCAATAAATCGCGTCCTGCTTGCATTAAATTTTGAGGGTTTTTGATAGCATATCCGACAGCTTGCTCGGCTTCTGGCAAGTTGGGAGTAAATAACATTGCTCCAGAATATCGCTGCAAATTGGTTTGAGCGTCTACAATTGTTTTGCCGGGAACCACTGCCGATTCGATCGCCAAATTTGTCCAAACTCCGTCGCCGTAGTCGGAACAAACCACTGCATCTACTGTCGGTATTTGCTGCCGGATGTAGTCTGCCAGTTGCAACTGCAAATCTAAATCCGGCAACTCATCCGATTTGCGATCGACTCGGACAATTTGCTGAGTCACCGACTGCCGCGCGTGCCCGGAAATTCGAGTTTTGGTGACAGTTGGACGCTGCGAATCGATTAAAATCCCACCCGTATCAATTCCCGCCGCCTCAAAAATACCGCACAAAGCCTTTCCCTGGTCGTCTTTTCCCACCAAACCAGCAACTTTTACTTTGCCTCCCAGTTTGGCCAAATTGTAGACAGCATTTGCGCCACCTCCGGGTAGTTGCTGAGTATTTTCGTAGCGCAAAATCAACACAGGTGCTTCGCGGGAAATTCGCTCTACTTGTCCGGTAAGAAACTCGTCCAAGGTCAAATCTCCGATCGCTAATACCTGCGCTTGATGGAAGCAGTCTAATCTTTTCAATAATTGCTCAGTTGAGGCACGCAGTTGAGGCAAAAAATCGGAATAGTCGTTAGTCATTAACCAAAAAAATGAGACTGAGGAGTTGATAATTGAGCGTGGAACGAGCGGGAATTAAAAATCCTAATATAAATTAATAATTAATTTCCTCCCTTGTTTGATTTTTAACTTTTAATTGATTTTCTGACTGGGATTTTGAGAAACCAGTGGCAGGCTGTTAGCGATCGCACTCGCTCAAACACTTGGGCAAAAAAATGCGGATAAAAGCGCAGCCATTCAGACTCAAGAGAAAGTTTTACGGTGTGGAAGTTTCCTTCTACATAAGTGCCTTCAAAAAACAGCAAAATTATTTCAATTTCTGTTTGATGATCGTAATCACCTGAGTCATTTGTTTTTTGAGTGCATCAATTTCTGCTTGCATTTTCGCCATTTTCACAGTCATCGCCTGAATTTCGGCCGCGCCCCCTCCAGAGCTGGGTGCAGCGGCGGCTGCTGGGGCTTCCGGCACTGGTTTCTTTTTGGCCAGTACCATCGCCGATTTGATTGCCTCGGTTAGCTGCTTCTTCTCAAACGGTTTGGCGATGAATGCAAAAAAATGCTTCTCAAAGGGTTTCGGAATTTTTTCCATCACCTCTTCTTCGCGGCCCGACATGATCACCAAAGGTATCTTAGAAAGCTCAGGATGGGCTTGCACTTTTTGATACACTTCCCAACCGCTGACTTTGGGCAGTAGGAAATCTAACATAATTAGATTTGGCCGGGCTTGACGGATCAGTTTGAGTCCCTCTTCGCCGTCTTTTGCTTCTAGAACTTCAAAGTTACCCTGAGGCAACATCTCTCGGACTCGGACGCGGATGACTTTACTGTCATCGATTACCAAGATTTTTTGACCAGCCACGACTGACTCCTTCAGTAATGAATGAGTGTTGACATCCACCCCGACCGTCGCGGACGGGGATTCCCAAACCTCACGATTTGAATTTCTGCTTCTTCGCAACTGCCTCCACCCTAAAAGAGATTTGGTCTTATGTTCGCTCCACAGACTAACCCCGCAAGCCCTGCGGTTTTTACGTGTCGAATACCAAACGGAATTCTTCTTCGTTTTGATTCTAGGGATGTTTACCATTGCCCTATCCTCTTTTCCCGGTCTACCGATTTTGCTTCGCCGCCAGCACAAGGCTGAACTTCGCTCGTATAGGCTGTTTGATCCATCGTCTCGGGTGGGTCGTTGACCAATTATATTGTAATATAAAGCCGTCCTAAAAAAAAGGACGAGGTTTCTACCCAATTTTCTGATGATTTGCAACCTTCAGTATATCCCTAACAGAATTCTACCCATAATTATGGGCGAGTTTAGTTTTGTTGCACGTCGGCGCGATTCTGATTTCGGGTGATACTCCTACAAGTTCAGGGGCTTTGATTTCGGATACGATCGAAGGAATTAACTCAATCGCCTTTTAATTTTATGTCGCCCCAAACTCCTAAAACTCCTACTGTCAAAGCAGTTGCCGCCCAAATGCGGGGTGAAATCGAGGCGATGCCGGAGTGGTTGCGTAGGCCCGTTGGCAAAGCTAGCGAACTTTCCCAAGTGCAAAAAATTATCAAACAGCGGCAAATTCACACGATTTGTGAGGAGGGGAGATGTCCCAACCGGGGCGAGTGCTACGCGCAAAAAACGGCGACTTTTTTGTTGATGGGGCCGACTTGCACCCGCGCTTGTGCTTTTTGTCAAGTAGATAAAGGTCATTCTCCGATGCCCCTAGACCCGGAGGAACCGGAAAAGGTGGCCGAGGCTGTGCAGTTGTTGGGTTTGCGCTATGCGGTGCTGACTTCGGTGGCGAGGGATGATTTGCCGGATGGGGGCGCGGGTTGGTTTGCCAGGACGATCGCCCAAATCCGCCTTTTGAACCCGGATACTGAAGTTGAGGTACTGACGCCGGATTTTTGGGGGGGAACAGGTAGGGGCGGTGCCCCCGTGCCCGCCCTCCCCGTGCCCGCCCTCCCCGTGCCCGCCCCCGACGGGGAGAATTCCGGCCTGGATGAGTTGCAGCGAGATCGGATTCGCACGGTGGTGGAGGCTAAACCGACTTGTTACAACCACAATATTGAGACGGTACGGCGGTTGCAAGGGCCGGTGCGGAGGGGGGCGAAGTACGATCGCTCGATCGACGTTCTGCGTATTGTTAAGCAATATGACCCAACTATTCCCACAAAATCGGGTTTGATGTTGGGGCACGGGGAAACGGAGGCCGAGGTTGTCGAAGCGATGGTTGATTTGCGGGATGCCAAGTGCGATCGACTCACCCTCGGTCAATACATGAGACCATCTCTAGAGCACCTCCCAGTGCGTAAATACTGGACGCCGGCCGAATTTGACCGTTTCGGGTCAATCGCCCGGGAGATGGGGTTTGAGCGCGTGCGATCGGGGCCTCTCGTCCGCAGTTCATACCACGCAGGAGCGATCGATTGAAATTCATCTGAATTCAACTCGGTATAAACTCCTAGTTACAAAAAATAACACTAAAGGATTGTGTGATGTGCGACGCTCTCTGCTATTTGTGAATACAGTGACTTATGAATTAGGAGCTTGAATCATGGCAGAGATAGCAAAGAACCAATTAAAATCCGACTCCGTGATGAAAACGGGCAAATTCCCTTACACCTTTCGCGCAGCCTGGTTTCTGTTGCTGTTAGCTATCAATTTTTTGGTTGCAGCCTATTATTTCCATATCATTGAATAGTTCTGCAACTTAATTTTTAGCAGACCCTGCTGTTCTCGACCTCAACGTCAGAGAATGGGAGAAAGGGAGAGGGGGGAGAGGAAGAGAGTTTTGAGTTGGGAGAATATGACTTCATTCTTCTAACTAATGACTACTGACTTTTTCCCTCTTCCTTCTGACTCCTGACTCCTGACTCCCGACTTTTGCTCAATAATTAATCCCTGTATCCGTGTCAAAATCCGTGCCTTCCTTCTTCCTTCTTCCTTCTTCCTTCTCTAGCGATTTCTCGACGCTTCTAGCTTTGACAACCGCTCTTGAATTTTAATAACATCTTGCTTAGTTTCAATTGCCAAAGTTGCTAAATTATCAAACATCGGGTCTCCCGACAGCGTTCGAGGATTGGTGCGACCAGAACCTGAAGGGGAAGAAGACTGAGGCCGGTTAACTCTAGAACTTTGGTTCTGCAAGCTGTAGATTTGTCCCCTGAGTTCAGAAATTTGCCTTTCTAATTGAGTAATGCGAAACTCTAATTGAGTTGTGGATTGAGCGGGCGTGACAATTGGCGCAACAGCAATTGCTAAAGCGCAAGCCAGACACAAAAGACAGATTTTTATGGCGCGATGGCGAATATTTTTCGGCATAGCTTTAATCATTTAAATTATGCGACTTCTACGATAACAAATCGCCGCTATTTTTGGTCTCTATCAGAAGTATGTCTTATCAGGAAATTGGGTTTAAAACCCCCTCCTTCGCTTGACGGCTTTAATTGTAAAATTTTAATAACTCACTGAATATCCTATGCTGAACCTTGTAGCATAAGGTGGGAGGTAAAACCATGCTAGTTTTCGAGTTTAAAGCATACGGAAAATCAAATCAGTTTACTGCCGTAGACGAAGCAATTCGTACCGCAAAATTCGTCCGCAATAGCTGTATAAGGTATTGGATGGACAACAAAAAGGTGGATAAATATGATTTGAATAAATACTGCGCTGTACTGGCGCGTGATTTTCACGCTCGCTGACGAACTCAACTCAATAGCTAGACAAGCTAGCGCAGAACGAGCATGGTCTTCTATCTCCCGATTCTACGATAACTGTAAGAAGGGTGTGGCTGGCAAAAAAGGCTATCCACAGTTCCAGAAAGATTGCCGCTCTGTTGAGTATAAATCAACTGGATGGAAACTTGCCGACGACCGAAAATCCATCAATTTTACCGACAAGAAAGGGATTGGGCGGTTAAAACTCAAGGGTACACGCGATTTGCATTTCTACCCAATTAGCCAAATAAAACGGGTGAGATTGGTAAAACGTGCGGATGGCGTATACGTTCAGTTTTGTATTGATATTGATCGAAAGGAAAACATAGCCCCCTCTGGGAACACCATAGGCTTAGACGTAGGATTGAAGGAATATTACACCGACTCAAATGGAATTACGGTTGAGAACCCGAGATTTTTGCGAAAAGGTGAAAAAGTCCTTAAACGTTGTCAACGTCGGGTGTCCAGGAAAGTAAAAGGTTCAAATAACAGGGACAAGGCTAGGCGGATTCTAGGCAAACGCCATCTCAAAATAAGTAGGCAGCGTCAACACCATGCAATGAAGCTTGCACGGTGCGTAATCTCATCAAACGATGTAGTCGCTTACGAAGATTTGAGAATAAAAAATCTGGTGAAGAATCATTGCTTGGCTAAGTCTATTAACGACGCATCTTGGTATCAGTTCCGTGTCTGGCTTGAATACTTTGGAAAAGTATTTGAAAAGATTACGGTTGCGGTGAATCCGCAATATACCAGCCAAGAATGCTCTAGCTGCGGTGTAATGGTCAAGAAAACGCTATCTACTAGAACGCATATTTGTAAGTGTGGATGTAGCTTAGGGAGAGACGAAAACGCGGCTAGAAATATCCTTAGTCGAGGATTGGGTACGGTAGGGCATACCGGAACTTTTGCGCTTGACGCAAGCAACGCTTTAGGAGAATCAATCTCTACTTTGGCTGGAGAAATCCTGCCTCAGCAAATTGGCTCGTAGATTAAAGAATCCCCGTGCGTTTACGCGCCCGGAGTGTCAAGGCAACTAGGAAGGTAGCTATTTTAATGTTCGATTGTTGAGAAAATTCTTAAAGAATTTGGAAATGATTATGTAATTAATTTTGCTTAACTACTTACCCGATGTGATATCAAGCATCTTCGCCCCAAACTTTTAGTTGCACATAAACTAATATCAAAGCTACAGCCATCAGGAAAGTTGCCGCAGCGGCTGCATAACCAAAATCAAATTGCGAAAAAGCTTGCTCGTAAATATAATAAACTAGCAAATTAGTAGAGTTCAAAGGGCCGCCGCCGGTGATGACGTAAACTTGCTCGAAACTCCGCAGGGTAAAAATAGCTGTTGTCACCGTAGCAAATATTAAAGTCGGCCGCAAGCCTGGTAAAGTGATGTACAAAAATTGTTGCCAAGCATTAGCTCCGTCCAATTCTGCCGCTTCGTAACGATTTATGGGAATTGCTTGCAATCCTGCTAAAAATACTACCATATTAAAGCCTAATTGTTTCCAAACACTCAGCAGAATTATCACAGGCATTGCCCAAACTGTGCTACTCAGCCAAGGAATTGGATTTAAGCCGATCGCCATTAACAAACTATTCACCGGGCCTTCGGTTTGAAACAACCACCGCCAACCCAAGCCAACGGCAACTAAAGAGGTAATCGAAGGAATAAAATAAGCGGTACGGAGAGCTCCTCGCCAAGCAAACGAGCGATTTAGCAAAACTGCTAAGCCCAATGGAATCACTAAACTGGGAATGACTGTTGCAGTAGTAAAATAGAGCGTGTTTTGGAGAATTTGCCAGAAATCCGGGTTTGTGACTAGACGCCAGTAGTTGTTGAAGCCAATCCAACGCACTCCCGACTGGGTAAAGCTGCCGCTGGTAAAGCTGAGGTAGAATAAATAGGCGATCGGCCAAATCAAAAAAGTACCCAGAAACAGCAAAGCCGGGGCCAGGAAAGTCCAAGCTGCGATCGTATCATTATCCAACCAGTTAAAACGCCCAAATTTAATCCGAACCATTGGCTTGTAAATTTTAGCTTTTAGTTTTAAATGGTATCACAATATAGGTCAATCTTACAATGAATCTTCTCGATATATTAGCGAATTTACCCACTATAGAAACTGAAAGGCTCCTGCTCCGAAAAATCACTTTAAACGATGCCAGCGATATGTTTGAGTATGCCTCAAACCCCGCAGTATCAAAATACACAATGTGGTCAACTCACACCTCCATCGAAGACACTAAATACTTTCTCAAGTCAATTACTAAAATGTACAAAAGACGAGAGCTGGTAGATTGGGGGATCGTCCACAAAGCCGAGAAAAAATTTATTGGCACTTGCGGATTTGTGGAATGGAGCATGACGCACAGCCGCGCGGAAATTGGCTACGCACTTTCTAGGAGCTATTGGGGCGAAGGATACATGAGCGAGGCTGTTAATGCAGTTATTGAATTCGGCTTTCGGGAGATGTTACTGAATCGAATTATGGCTCGATGTGAAGTTAACAATATTGCTTCTGCTCGGGTGATGGAAAAAGTGGGGATGCAATTGGAAGGGGTATTGCGACAGCACCTATTTGTGAAAGACAGATATTGGGATCTAAAACTTTATTCGATTCTCAGGGAAGAGTTTTTTGATGATATTGTTGTAGAATCTAAGTAAATATTTTTGATAGCATTTAAGTGGCTCCACCTAATTAAAGGTAAAATACGGATCGCTAAAAAGCTTTCTCTGTATGTCTTCTTCCTTCTTCCTTCTTCCTTCTTCTTATGACCGCTAATCCAGTATCTGTTAATTCCAATGCCTGCCTGATTTCTCCTGAGATTGGCAAAAGTGCGTTAGCGAAGCCCGCCCCTACGGGAGGCTCATCAACGAAGAGGATCGCTCCGGCCCATCCTCCATTAAAATTAGGAGTTTTAGCATCAGGAAGTGGCAGCAACTTCGAGGTAATTGCCCAAGCCATCCAAAATGGACAGCTTAATGTTCAAATCCCAGTATTAATTTACAACAACCCCGAAGCCAAAGCGGCAGCCAGAGCCGAAAAATACGGCATTCCCTCGATTCTCCTCAATCACCGTGATTGCAAAAGCCGCGAAGAATTAGATACAAAAATTGTTAAAACTTTCCAAGTTCATGATGTAGAATGGATAGTGATGGCGGGTTGGATGCGAATTGTTACCAAAGTTTTGCTTGATGCTTTTCCAGACAAAATTATTAACATTCACCCCAGCTTACTGCCGAGTTTCCCCGGAATTCGCGCCGTCGAGCAAGCACTGGCCGCTAAGGTTAAAATCACCGGATGTACGGTGCATATCGCTCATTTGGAAGTAGACAGCGGGCCGATTTTAATGCAGGCTGCGGTGCCAGTATTGCCTGACGATACCGCAGAAACACTGCACGCGAGAATTCAGGTGCAAGAGCACAAGATTATGCTCGGTGCGATCGCACTTATTGCCGAATCTAATCGAAAATATTGTGACTAAAAACCTCACCAGTGCCGCATCTATCCCCGAATTGCCCGTCAGCGAATCACCAGAAACTGGCCCGCCGCTGACTGACTCGAATCGCCTGAAATTAATTCTCAGAGAAAGGCTCAAAAAAAACATCGGCATCAAGGGAGAATTCTATCTGCCTTGCTTGCCATCGATGCTAGACGACTATCTTAAATTACTGTCAGACTTCTTAAAAAATATCGGACAAAACATCGACGCTGCCCAAACCGAAAACTTACGAACATTAATCGCCAACGCCTTAGCAGAAGGATTCAAAAATTCTCCCCACGCTAATCTAATAGTTTCATATTTTCCCGCCAATTCCCAAACCGGTTTAGCCGGTGGCATTACTCTGAATACCAAGATTCAAATCGAATCAATGGCCCAGAAATATCATAGCTGGCCGGATATTCGCCCCGAACCTTTATTCGGCAGCCATCCTGATGCCAAAGTCATCGCCATTGCCACCGAATTAGGCGAACCGGGAAAAGCACCTATTTTAGATGTTGGTGCAGGCCCAGGGCGCAATAGTCTGCCTTTAGCTAGGTTAGGGCATTCCGTGGATGCGATCGAACTAACACCGATATTTGCCGAGAAACTATCAGCAGCAGCCACCGCCGAAAACTTGCCGATTCATGTCACCCAAGGCGACGTTTTAGATCCATTATTGAGGATGAAAACTTATCGGTACAAACTAGCGATTGCTACCGAAGTTCTCTCCCACTTCCGCTATCCCGAACAAGTCCGCCTTTTCCTCGGCAAAATGTCCGATGCCGTGTTAAGTGGGGGGTTTATCTTATTCAGCACTTTCTTAGCAGTAGATGGGTACGAACCCGACGAGATGGCAAAACAAATGTCTGAATTGTGTTGGTCTTATCTGATTACCAGACAAGAATTGCAAGCAGCAATAGAGGGTTTGCCGTTAGAAATTGTTTCTGATGAATCTGTGATTGAATACGAACAAAAACATTTGCCTGACTCTGCGTGGCCGCCGACACCTTGGTTTCTCAGTTGGGCGACGGGGCGGGATTTATTTTCTGTGCAACAAACACCGCCGTTAGAGTTGCGGTGGATACTTGTTAAACGCTTGTAGAAAATATTAGGGTGCGTTAGATTGTAGCTTTTTGATGATTGAGGAAATAACGCACTCGCTCCGCATCATACGACAAATTTTAGCTAGTAAGGTGCGTCAGATTGTAGCTTGTCGATTTTTGATAAAATCACGCACTCGCTCCGCACCCTACGGCAATTTTCCCTAATATACCTAGTTTTATTTTTGGTTTTTCTTTAAATATGCTTTTGACACTCAAGCATCTCTTTCAAACTTGATAAATCAAAAATTCTTGTGTCCTGATAGTCAAAATACTTGCCTTTTCTATCGACTAAAACTGTTTTAATTCCAAGCTGCTCAGCTCCCTCAATATCATCTTCGATTGAGTCACCAACCATTAAAACCTGTGATGGTTCTATATTTAAATCATCCATAACAAATTCAAAAACTTTACAGCTAGGTTTGCAAAGGCCAATTTCTTCACTAATATAGATTTTTTTAATATATTGAGCTAGGTTTAATGCCTTAATTTTCTCGCTTTGCCCGTCCCAAGGCCCATTTGTAAGAATAGCAGTATTAATTTCTTTGTCTTCTAAAGTTTTTAGTAAGGGAATCACATCATCAAATAATGTTATTGCGTGATTAGCCTCTTTCATGTAAATAGAATTTAGTGCTGAAGAAAACGCTAAAGGATTTTCGTGAGCGCCTTGTATAACATCAGCATAGCGACGCAACCTATACTCGTCCCTTGAAATAACTCCATTAACAAATTGTCGGAACAACGTAGGTTCTATTAAGCTATAACTATTCCAGAATTGGTTAACATCTATCCCAGATAATTCAAGAACTCGATTAACAAGATTTATTGCGTTTTTTTTAGCTTTCTGATAATCACAAAGTGTATCATCTAAATCAAAAATGACGTATTTTATTATAGCCAATTATTTCTTCCACCCTAATTGTTCATCCCAAATTATACGAACTCCAACACCAACTGTTCCCGATCGATACAGCTCGTAGTAGGGTGCGTCAGATCGTAGCTGGTCGATTTTTGATGAAATCACGCACTCGCTCCGCACCCTACAAGATTATTTATCGGTTAAAAATCTATTTTTCAACCTCAGAAGCCCGCAATTGTCCGCAGGCGGCATCTGCTTCTAAGCCGCGAGAATACCGCACGCTAACTGCAATTTTCTTTTCCTTCAAAACCGAAACAAAACTGTTGATTCGATTGGGAGTCGGTCGCTGATATTCAGCTTCCTGAATCGGATTGTAAGGAATTAAATTGACGTGACACTGAAAACCGCGCAACTGATTTGCTAACTCGGCTGCGTGTTCTGGTAAATCATTTACGTTTGCTAAAAGCACGTATTCAAAGCTTAATCTGCGGCCGGTCGATCGCACATATTCCCGACATTCTGCCACTAACTCACCCAAAGGATAAGGGCGGGCGCTAGGAATTAACTCTTCGCGCAATCTTTGATTGGAAGCGTGGAGGCTGACGGCGAGGGTAATTTGCAGTTGATGTTCGGCTAGTTGGGTGATGCGATTGCGGATGCCGACTGTGGAAACGGTGATGTTGCGCTGTCCAATTCCTACGTCTTGATTCAAACACTTGACAGCAGCTACGACGTTATCGAAATTCAGCAGCGGTTCGCCCATCCCCATAAATACGATGTGGCTGACTCGGCGGCCGAAATCTTGCTGTACTGTCAAGACTTGATCGACGATTTCGTTTACTTCTAAATTGCGCTTGAAACCGCCTTTGCCGGTGGCGCAAAAATCGCAGCCCATCGCGCAGCCAACTTGCGCCGAAACGCACACAGTCAGCCGTTTATCGGTGGGAATGCCGACTGTTTCAATAATTTGACCGTCTGCTAATTTTAGGAGATACTTTACTGTGGCATCCGGTGCGACCGATCGCAAATGAATAGTCGATCGCCCGATCGGGATTTTAGCAACAGTCTCGCGCCATTGTTTCGAGAATACAGAAATGTCAGAGAGCGATCGCGCACCTCTCTCATAAATCCACTGGTACAACTGCTTCCCGCGATAAGCGGGTTGCCCGTTTTGCTGCACCCACTCCGTTAACTCAGCCAAACTCGCGCCCAACAACGGCGGAATTTTACCAGACTCAACAGCCAAAGCAGCAGTCTTGCGAGACTGATTCGCACCCTTGGAATTACCAGAAGAGTACACCTGAGAAACGGAGGTAGGGGACATAGGTCATCAGAAAAAATTTACGATCACTCTCTATACTAAAACTTCTTGACCAAAACTGCCGTCTATCTGTGACGAAATTGGCGAAATTCTGCTTAGTAAATATTTTATGGCGTTTAACTTGAAGAAGATGAAAACCGCTTGCGGAGCTTGGTGCATGGCAACTCTATATACCTATAAATTGCATAGGCTAATGTAAAGGAAATCAGAAGACTTATCGCTCCCTGCACAACCATAGGCATTTGATTAAAATAAAAATGAATACCTTGAAGGGTTGTATCGTGTACTAGATAAAGCGAGTATGAAAGTAAACCAATAAACCGCATCCATTTCCAATTTAGAGGTTTAAATATTAGCCAATCTGGAAAACGGATAGCAGCCACGAAACAAAGATGTAGTCCAATACCTTGAACAGTGAAACGAACTGTATTTTCAAACTCTGGATAACGACAGATAAAAGACACAATAATTAAAGTTATTCCTAATGGTAGTAAGAAATACTTCCAAAATCGCTCTGAGCCATAGGGAGCGTCTAATACTGGGTTACCATAGACCGCTAATGCACAGCCAAACAATATGCTATCCATTCGGGTATCTGATAAATGAAAGATCCGCTGTTCAGTTGCTCCCATGCCAAAAACTAGAACACATCTCCACAGTAGAAACAATATGCACAAACCCCAACAAATTAACATTTGCTGTTTGGGCTTTAAACGCATTTTCATTAAAAGTATGTATAAAAAAGGAAAAATTAAGTAGAAGTGTTCTTCAACGGCAAGAGACCAATACACATCTGTACCAATAGCTACTCCAGTGTTACCATTAAAAAATTCATAATAGTTATAATAATGTAGAGCCTGACTTAAAAAACCGGGCAGTCTCAGTTCGCCTTGCAATACCCCTAGTAATGTTAAAATAGATGCCATAAATAAAACTGCATAAAAACCAGGCAGTATTCGCACTACACGTCGCAAATAAAAATATTTGATATTAATCACTTGATTTTGTTCGTATTCACGTCTCAGCAAGGTTGTAATTAGATAACCGCTCAAAAAGAAAAAAGTTGTTACACCCAATCCTCCCGGCACAATATAACCCATTCCTGCATGAGATAAAAAAACAATTAAAAAAGCAATAGTCCTAATTCCATCCAATGAAGGAATGTAAAATTTTGATGCTGTCATATTTTTTTGTTAAGATTTAATTTTTTTGATATTTGCATATTACTGCCAATATTTTTTGGGTATCGAGTTTTACTTACCTTGCGGTCAAAGTCGTTATAGCCTTTCTCAAAAAGGTGAGGTACGAATTTTGACCTGAAAAGATTGATGCTTCAGGGTTTCGGCATACCTCATTTATCTGATAACCGCTATACTCTACCTGAGATATTTGGATTAGTGCAGTTGTTGGAGCAGCGCCAAAGACCAACAGGTGATGCTTTCCCAGGACTCTTGGTCACAAATCTGACAATTAAGCGTATTGATTAAGGGTATTGATCAGGAATGGTTGTATCTTAAGTGGGATGAGCTAACTTGTCAATATTTTTGCGTACAAGCCTGATTTGGCTGGGGCGACCAAAACTCGTCCCAAAATAGCGACGAGTCCTCTCCTGCTAAAATTGAGATCTCCTCCCACTTGATTAACGACAATAACCACTAGATATAGCAATCCTAAATAATTTTCAGTAGGGACTAAGGCCAAGCCGTGTCCGGGACACGGCACTCTACAGATGGATTTTGGGTAAATCACATTTATGTTCGCGGTAAGGATAATGATTTAGGATTGCTATAGAGGGTTGAGAATAGTTAAATCTGTCGATCGAAGTCTACCTTCTCAAAACCTAGCCAGACGCGATCGCAAACAACAGTGGTGCGTTCTGCCATTTGCTATGACTCTTTTTTGAAAATTTTTTTGATGTCGTACCGCCTTTAATCTAAAAGTATTTTAAGGACAGCATTTTTTATACAGTTAAAAAATATTTTTTCGGCACTATTCCCCAAATATTGCGTCTAAACGACCGCAGCCATCTAAAATAAACTCTGTAGTTTGTAAATAGGGTATGCAAATTTGACAGGCTTACAGCACAATTAATGGAACTTTTATGGTGCTAAATATTCTTGCGCTGCCCTTAGCGTTTCAATTTACATCCCCCGGCCCGATTATCTTTCAACTCGGCCCCGTAGCTATCCGTTGGTACGGGCTGTTGATAGCTTCGGCCGTCTTAATTGGGGTCAGTCTGTCCCAATATTTGGCCGAAAAGCGCCGCGTCAACCCAGAATTGCTGGGCGATTTAGCAATTTGGCTGGTTCTGGGCGCTATTCCTTGTGCCAGAATTTACTACGTGGCTTTCGAGTGGCCACAATATGCCCAGAGACCCGAAGACATTATTGCGATTTGGAAAGGTGGAATTGCCATTCACGGCGCGATTTTGGGCGGCACGATCGCAGCTTTGATTTTTGCGAAAATCCAGCGAGTTTCTTTTTGGCAAATGGCAGATTTAATCGCGCCTTCGGCAATTCTCGGTCAGGCGATCGGACGCTGGGGAAATTTCTTTAACTCCGAAGCTTTTGGCAGTCCTACGGATTTGCCTTGGAAACTCTATATTCCCCCAAACAGCAGGCCGGCAGCCTACGCTAATTTTGAATACTTCCACCCCACATTTCTCTACGAATCCCTGTGGAATTTGACAGTATTTGGGTTGCTTCTGACTTTGTTTTTCCGCGATTTGCAGGGCAAAATTCGCTTGAAAATTGGTGCTTTGTTTTTGGTTTATATCGCAGCTTACAGTTTGGGTAGAGTCTGGATTGAAGGGTTGCGGACTGATAGTTTGATGTTCGGGCCGCTGCGGACGGCGCAAATGGTAAGCTTGACTGGGATTGTTTTAGGGTTAGGCGGTTTGGCTTGGCTTTATTTGCTCGATCGACCTTTACCCGATGTTGTCTCCCCCAATAGCGATCGGGCAAATATCGATCGCAAATCCCCAGAGGATCAATAAAAAACCCCAGAGAGGTTAGTCTCTAGGGTTCAAACCAGGGTGCATCTACCATCCCTTACTTCCAACCAAAATAGGTGCATCCGGAAGCGTCGGTAAATTTAGCAAATTTTTTAGCAGCCATGAGTTTGACAGAGATTCCATCCCTAATTCCAGGGGTATACATTGTAGGTGCAGGCCCCGGAGACCCGGATTTGTTGACTGTTAAGGCTCAAAAACTACTGGCTGCCGCCGATGTCATATTATTTGCTGATTCCCTAGTCCCAGAGCAAATTTTGCAGGGAGTGCGCGCAGATGCTGAAGTGATCCAAACTGCGGATAAGACCCTCGAAGAGATTGTACCTTTGATGGTGGAGCGAGTGCGCGCCGGCAAAAGCGTCGTCCGCCTCCATTCGGGCGATCCCTGTCTCTACGGGGCCGTCGGCGAACAAATGCAAGCTTTGGCCTCCGAGGGAATTGCTTTTGAGGTAATCCCGGGAATTAGCGCTTTCCAACTTGCGGCAGCTAAACTTAAAATTGAGTTGACAGTTCCGGGAGTTGTGCAGACAATTATTTTGACCAGAATTAGCGGCCGCACGGAAGTGCCGGAACGTGAAGAATTAGCTAGTTTGGCAGCTCATCAAGCAAGTTTGTGTCTGTATTTGAGCGCGCGCCATGTCGAACAGGCTCAAGCTAAGTTGATGGAACATTACCCGTCTGATTTGCCTGTAGCTATTTGTTATCGGTTGGGCTGGCCGGATGAAAAAATTGTCCTAGTTCCTCTTGACAAAATGGCCGTTGCTACACGCGAAAATAATTTGATCAGAACGACAATGTATGTGATTAGTCCGGCGTTGGGGAAAGAAGCTCAAGGGCGATCGCGCTTGTACCATCCAGAGCACGATCGGCTTTTCCGTCAGTAGTCATTAGTCATTGGTTATTTGTTAGTTCCAATTACCAATGCCCAATCCCCCCGCTTCGATCCACCCAATGCCCAATGCCCAATGCCCTATTCCCCATTACAAATGAAAGATTTAACTCGCAGACAATTTATCACTGTCACCGCATTAAGCGCCGGATTTGCCTTAGCAGTTCATCCTATTGCCGCTGCCGTTATCAATACGGATGCTGCTGGCTTAGTTGCAGGTGAGGTCAAAATTCCCGTAAAAGACGGCTCAATTCCAGCATACAGAGCAATGCCAGCCAGGGGCAGCAATTTTCCAGTAGTTTTAGTGATTCAAGAAATCTTCGGAGTTCACGCCCACCTTCAAGATATTTGCCGCCGTTTTGCAAAATTAGGTTATTTAGCGATCGCCCCAGAAATGTTTGCCCGTCAAGGTGATGTTTCTAAAATCACCGACATCCAAGAAATTATTAGTAAAGTTGTCTCGAAAGTTCCTGACGTTCAAGTTATGTCTGATTTAGATGCTACCGTAGAGTGGGCACAAAAGTCAGGAAAAGGCAATACTAATAAGTTGGGAATTACAGGATTTTGCTGGGGTGGCAGAATTGTTTGGCTGTACTCTTCCCACAACCCGAAAGTCAAAGCGGGAGTGGCTTGGTACGGGCGTGTGGTTGGCAATTCTACGGATTTAACTCCCAAACAGCCGATCGACATTGCAGCCAGTTTGAAAGTGCCCGTATTGGGGCTTTACGGCGATAAAGACACCTCTATTCCCAACGATACAGTCGAGAAAATGCGACAAGTTCTCAAAACTGGCAGCAGCGGTTCCGAAATAGTGCTTTATCCAGATACGCCGCACGGTTTTAACGCCGACTATCGCCCCAGTTACCGGGAAAAAGAAGCTGAGGATGCTTGGAAACGGATGCAAGATTGGTTTAAGAAGCACGGAGTTGCACAAGAGTTTTGAGATTTCTTCGTTCTTGGCAACCCTTCGCCCCTCGATGAGTTTTGAAGTTCATAAACCCGGTTTATTCGTAGATATTTAGTCGCCCAACCAGGATTTTTGCGGCGTATAAACCGGGTTTATGAGGCAAGCGCCTCTTATGATAATTTCTGCCCCTGGCAACTCTGCGAAAATCAAGCCATTTTTTGCAGAAATCCTTGATTGGATTTAGCTTTCATGCTGAATGCAAGAACACCAACTACCAGCATCAAAACAACAATTGTTCTCCAGTGAATCAAAAAAGGCAAACCCGCAGCTAAAAATATCCGTCTCGGAAAAAACAGCAGAAAAACTAAAGCAATACTGCCGATTGAAGCTTTGCGGTTATTCTTGCTGCAATACAGCCACAGCGATGTCACAATCGGGAACAAACCTACATAATCATAAACGTGAGTATATCCCAGAAAAGTGAAGGATATACCCATCAGCAGAGCCAAGACATCTTCTCGATTAATTTTATTGCGGAATACCCACAGCAGAACCGCTAAAATTACTGCCACAATCTTGATAGCCGGTATCTTCAAGCCGAAAGAAGCGAAAAGACTTTCCATACCAACTTTATCTTGAAACCCCGGTTGATTGAAAGGCAAAGAACTATAGCTGTCTTGAATTCCTTGATGCCATGCTGCCAGCATCCCAACGGGCCCGCCGTACAGCACCAATGGGTAAGCGCTCATAATTGTAACCGTTGCGAAGGCTACAGCTAATATTTTCCAGTTCCGTTCTAGCAAAAACCAAATACCGAGCAATAAGCATAGTTGTGGCTTAAAACTGGCGATACCTAAACAGATTCCTGCCCATACAAATTTTTCCCGTTGGCTGAAAAACCAAGCAGCCATGGTCGCAGAAAAAGCCATCAAAGAAGTTTGACCCATCCACACAACGTGGGCCGTGAATGGGTTGCCGATAATTATCGCAGCCATAATCCAACCGCCCAGGTGATTTTCACTATTATTTTGATGTTGATTGACGGTACGAACAGTCATGAAAATAATAGCTGCGATTGACAGCAAGTTGAGTAATAGCCAGACGAATTTGGCAACAGAGTAATCAAAAATACCGACCAACATACACAATGCGGCTGATTGAGGAGGATAAAAGAAAGCGGCATTTTCCAGACCGTCAATTTCCTTTATTCCTGCTACACTTTTAGTCAGCATATCGTGGTTGTAGGCATTCAAACCCGTCAGCCAAGCACGTCCAGCAGCATAAAGGACGGCACCGTCAGCATTGAGCGAGCCGTCTCTGCCAATCCCTACTATGCCGAAACAAATTAGAGATAATATACTGACGGCTAAAAGACCTAAACCAAAGTTCCGCTTAAACGATTCTGTCATCGAATTATCTCCGATTTTGTTAACGAATTGAGCAACTACGTTGAGATTGCAATATTAATGGCTAAAGTTTTAACACAGCATATAGTTAGTTGCAAAAAAATCCGAGTAACTTAATTTAACTTAATAAAAATAAATGTTGGGTGAAGCAGAAGATTTGGTATCGAAAAAAACAATATTGGCAATCTCAACAGTTTCGGTATGGCGATCGCCCTTAAGACAGTTGGGTTTGGGTGCGCGACATTGGTAAACTGGGCGGTGTAGAATTATAGATCGAACAGGTAAGCCCGTGCTAGACGAACAAGCTAAAAAGACCATCTTGCGGAAAATCCCTCACGGATTGTACATCTGCGGTGTCAAAGACGGGGAGGAAGTCAACGGTTTCACCGCTAGCTGGGTGATGCAATCTTCCTTTACCCCTCCCTTAGTTGTCAACTGCGTCAAGCAAGACTCCAAATCCCACGCCATGATCAAAGCCAGCGGTGTCTTTGCTTTGAGTTTCCTAGAAGCAGGGCAAAAAGAGTTAGCCCAGAAATTCTTTAAACAGCAGCGCCGCGTTGGCAATAAATTTGAGGATGTAGAATTTTATCCGGGCGCGGAAACTGGTTGTCCGATTATCTCGGATTCTCTGGGTTACATCGAGTGCAAAGTTGTCGGTGCTGTGGAACACGGGGATCACACGGTTTATGTGGGAGAAGTTTTGGCAGCCGGCGTCCACCGAGAAGGCAATCCGTTGCTGCTAGAAAGCACCGGTTGGAATTACGGCGGCTAAAGACTTGGCAGTTGGCAACTGGCAGTTGTCAGTTGTCAGTTGTCAGTTGTTAAGTGAGGCGAGTTAAAATTAATAAAAAATCGGCGACAATTTTGTCGGCATTTTCTTCTGTCAAAATTGGTACGTGTACGAAAATACATTTGGTGCTAAGTAGAGAATCTGCAAGGTGTTTTAAAACTGCATAATAGAGGGCTTCGCATACAAATTTTCCTGCTTCGTGACTGATTTCGGTTGCTGCTAAATCAGCGACTAGCGGTTCGAGATTAACTACGGTTTTCAGAATGTCGCGATCGCAACAAGCGCAAGATTCTACGGTTAATTTTTGCCGACTCTCGGCCATGCCGCAGCAGATAATAGTGTCGGGTTGGAGTTGGTTGATTTTGGCGATCGCTAAATTAGGTGCTAGCTGAAAATCTACTGGCAGTTTCCTCAAAAAAGTCAGGGAATCAGGCAAAGATTTGATTTGGGAAATCTTGGCTAATAAATCGTCCGAAGAGTTGGATTTCTGATGGGGAAGCCAAGTATCAAATGAGGTGAGCAGGATTTTCGCCGTCATATTTGTGCAATAATACTGATATTGATAATATAAGGCAAGTAAGTCAATGTCTGTCATTGCAGTAGTGGACTATGACATGGGCAATCTGCACTCGGTCTGTAAAGGCTTGGAAAATGTGGGTGCAGTACCAAAAATTACAGATTCTCCTGCTATAATCGAGCAGGCGGATGCGGTGGTTTTGCCGGGGGTGGGTTCCTTTGACCCGGCAATGCAGAATTTACGATCGCGCAATTTGATAGAACCGATAAAAAGTGCGATCGCCTCGGGGAAACCTTTTTTAGGCATTTGTTTGGGTTTGCAAATTCTATTTGAAAGTTCCGAAGAAGGCGTAGAACCGGGATTGGGCGTTATTGCGGGAAAAGTGCGCCGATTTCGCTCGGAACCGGGTTTGACAATTCCGCACATGGGATGGAATCAATTGCAATTTACTCAGGCGAATTTGTCGTTGTGGCAAAATTTACCGTCCGATCCTTGGGTTTATTTCGTGCATTCTTATTATGTCGATCCAGTTGATTTGGAAGTGCGATCGGCAATTGTGACTCACGGTAGTCAAAATGTGACGGCGGCTATAGCTAAAGGCAATCTGATGGCTGTGCAATTTCACCCGGAAAAGTCTTCGACTACGGGATTGCAAATGCTGTCAAATTTTGTCAGTCTGGTGAGGGAAAAAGTACCTGCTTAGGTGGCATGAGTCTTGAAAATCCCGGTAGATTGCCGAAACTGGGTTTGACATTTTTAAAAGTATTCTTCCTTCCGGACATCCGTTACATCTGAGATGTTGCACCATTCTCAATTACTTGTTTAGGAACAGGCAAGATGCCTGTTCCACAAGAAAATTCACTCTTTGTGGAACAGGCATCTTGCCTGTTAAGCGAGAATGGTGCAAGATGTGAGTTACATCCGTTACATCCGTTACAAAATCCGTTGCCGAACTTCCTTCTTCCTAAATGAGCCTGAGAATCTGTGGCAATCGCCAAATCAAAACCCTGCCGGGACTCGCAACTCGCCCTACACCTTCGCGAGTCAGAGAAGCTTTATTTAATATTTGGCAAGGGACGATCGCAGATTGCAGATGGCTTGACATTTGTACCGGCAGTGGTTCGATGGGTGCAGAGGCTTTGTGTCGGCAAGCCGCGAGTGTCACCGGTATCGAACAGTCGGCGAAAGCTTGTGCAATTATCCGCGAAAACTGGGAGCAAGTAGCAGACTCATCCCAAACATTCCAAATACTGCGGGGAAACGCGACGGCAAAATTGGCAACACTAGCGGGACAGCAGTTCGATCGCATTTACTTCGATCCGCCCTACGCCAGCGACTTGTACGAACCTGTGTTAAATGCGATCGCCAGCCAAGAAATGCTAGCACTCCTCGGCGAAATCGCGATCGAACACAGCCCGGATCGATCGACACAAGCGATTTCCGGCCTAGAAATTTGTCGCCACAAAGTATACGGCAATACAGCATTAACCTTCTATACCCGCAGTTGCTGATCGGCTCAAACCGCAGCAGCGTAACGCCTGGAGGCAGAAAGAAACCGGCTTTGATGGCATTGGGGCGCCGGGGACTAAATGTTTTTCCCTTGGATACAATACAAATTTTTCCGAGGAAGTTAAGCTTTGTGCGTAGGTTGTCAAAGCAAGTTGCTTCAGCAATTGACGAAATAAATGGAGTTTAGGCTGAAAATAAAGACTTTCAGTTGTAACATGAACCCAAAGTGTGAGTGTGAATATTCCTAAAGGAGTGAATATGGTTCAGACACCTTCGCGCCCTCGTGGCAGCGAGTTTCCGGCTGTTAACTCGGTACAGCCAGCCAAACGCGATACGATTCTGCTGGGAAATAGCCTCTCCCTGCCAAATACAAAACTATTTGGCACAGACGGCATTCGCGGGAAAGTTGGAGAATTGCTGAATGCACCCCTAGCGCAGCAAGTTGGCTTCTGGGCTGGGCAAGTTCTACGCCAAAATTCCCCTAACCAGGGGCCTGTGATTTTGGGGCAAGACAGCAGGAATTCCAGCGATATGCTGGCAATGGCACTGTCAGAGGGCTTGACGGCCGCCGGTTTGGAAGTGTGGAATTTGGGATTGTGTCCCACTCCCTGCGTTGCTTATCTGGCAAGCGTTTCGGAGTCAGTCGGCGGAGTGATGATTTCAGCCAGCCACAATCCCCCAGAAGACAACGGCATTAAGTTTTTCGGCTCAAACGGCTCGAAGCTGTCGCAGCAGTTGCAGGAACAAATCGAAGCGGGAATCCGGGGGGCAAAGGTTCCGGTTGCTAGCTTGGGTTGGGGACACCACTACCATCGCTCTGAGTTGGTGAAAGATTATGCCACTTCGCTCTGTGATTCGCTGCAACAGATGAATTTGGAGGGAATGCGGATAGTTTTGGATTTGGCTTGGGGGGCGGCCGCGGGTTTGGCGCCGGCGGTGTTCGCGCAAATGGGTGCGGATGTGATCTGTTTGCACGACTCTCCTGATGGATCTCGTATTAATGTTAACTGCGGTTCTACTCATCTCGACAGTTTGCAAGCGGCTGTTTTGGAACACAATGCCGATTTGGGATTTGCTTTTGACGGTGATGCCGATCGAGTTTTGTGTGTTGACAACCAAGGTCGATCGATTGACGGCGATTACATTCTTTATCTGTGGGGCCGGCAGTTGCGCGACTCCGAACAGTTACCATCCAATTTAATTATTTCTACTGTAATGGCTAACCTCGGCTTCGAGCGAGCTTGGGAAGAATTGGGGGGCAAACTAACTAGAACCAACGTCGGAGATCAGTACGTTCACGCTGAAATGCAGCGCACCGGTGCGATGTTGGGCGGCGAACAGTCGGGACACATTCTTTGTCCCCATTTCGGTATTAGTGGCGACGGTTTGCTGACAGCTTTGCACTTGGCTTCGCTGGTGCGCCAGTCCGGGCAATCTTTGGCACAATTGGTAAGTGGCAGTTTCCAAACTTATCCGCAGTTGCTGCGAAATATTCGGGTGGACGATCGCGAAAAACGCTTGAAATGGCAGGAGTGCGAGGCAATGCAAAGGGCGATCGAACGTGCTACAACTGCAATGGGAGAACAGGGACGGGTTTTGGTTCGCGCTTCTGGCACTGAACCGCTAATCCGAGTTATGGTGGAAGCTGCCAGCGCCGAATTGGTTAATTTCTGGACTGAAAATTTAGTTTTAGCCGTTCAGCAACACATAGCTATCTGATGGAAATGGGGAATTGCTAAAACTTTTGAATTTTGAGTTTTGAGTTTTGAGTTGAAATCCTTTAATTCAAAATTCAGAAATCAAAATTTCTAACTATTAATTTCTAGTTTTAATCAACTTCTCCAAAAATAACGAGTGGGGCAGGCATCCTGCCTACCCTTAACTTTATTTTCACTCAATTGTGTGATGATGATTTCTGTTGTGATACCCACCTACAACCGCGAGCAGCCCCTGCGAGAGACATTGGCTGATGCAATCCGGCAAAATTACCCGAATTTTGAAGTGCTGGTAATCGATCAAACTCGCACCCACGAATCAGAAACTCAAATTTATTTAGAGGAATTGGCAAATGCTGGCAAAATTCGCTGGTTTAGAGTAGATTGGGCGAGTTTGCCTGCTGCTCGAAATTATGCAGTGCGACGCGCAGTTGGAGAGATTATTTTATTTCTTGATGATGATGTACAATTGCCAGAGGGTTTTTTGGCGGCTCACGCTGGCAACTATTTAGAAAAACCGGATGTGGGATGTGTGGCGGGCAGGGTTTTTGACAGAATGAAACTGGATAATTCTGGAGGCGATTTGGCGATCGAATATTTGCCAAAAGAAGCGATGGATGCGGGCATTGCCTGGTATTTTATCGATTTGGTGCATACAGTAAAACCGCAGCAGGTGCTCTCGGCTAGAGGCTGCAATATGTCATTTCGCTCCTCAGTTTTTGCCGAGTGCGGGCTGAGGTTTGACGAGCGGTTTGCAGGGAGTGCGGTGCGGGAGGAGTCGGATTTTTGTTTGAGATTGCGATCGACTCGCATGAAAATTTGGTACGATCCCAATGCGTGTTTAGTTCACTTAGGGGAAGAGAGCGGCGGATGTCACGATGTCAGCACGCGATCGATCGAATATCAAATCACATTTTATCACAACCATTTCCTCATGGGATTAAAAAATTTAACAGCCTTTCAATGCCTGCGATTTTTCACCAAACTCTTTGACTGCCACGTTTTGGGGAATCCGCCTTGCCATAAAAGTCGATCGCCCATTAAAATTATAACTAGATTTGCTTTTTATATCTTGGGTTTTCTCAGTGCTATAAATACACTAACTCAATCTCTGTGGAATGATGGACAAACTTATAGCCATCAAGACAAGATTAACGAGCCATAATTACCTATTCCCCCTTCGCCATTCCCAATAAATGAGAATTCTCGTTGCCAGCCACACCTATATTGTGGACATTAATCGGGAAAAATTCAAGATATTAGCCAACCTAGAACCCGATATTGAAGTAACAGTTGTAGTGCCGCAGCGTTGGAAACCCGGAGGCGTACAAAATAAAATTATAGAAACGCAATTTTATCAAAAAGGCTCATTTAAAGTAGTTCCAGTCTCCAACTTTAGTCAAAACAATCAAGGATTGCTAACTTTTGGTACAGATTTAATTGACCTTCTGCTGAAAATTCAACCGCAGATAATTCAAGTTGAACAAGGTTCAAAATCTATCGCTTGCGCTCAGTTAATCTTACTAAATAAACTGCTCAAACTGCAAGCAAAAAATATATTATTTACTTGGTGGAATCTGCCTTATCAATTGAATTGGCCGGTTTCAGTATTAGAAAATTACAATCTTCAGCACACCGACGGAATTATTGCAGGCAACCTAGATGGAGCTAAAATTTTGCGGCAGCGGGGCTATCAAGGTGTATTGAAAGTAATGCCACAACTCGGAGTAGATGAAACTTTGTTTCGCCGCACTGGTAAAGACGCTGATTTATCGCGTAGGTTCGGCATTGAACCCACCGATTTTGTGGTAGGATTTGTAGGGCGATTTGTCGAAGAAAAAGGACTTTTAACTTTAGCTGAAGCCTTGGCAGGGTTGAAAAAAAGCTCTTGGAAGTGGCTGTTAGTAGGACAAGGGAAATTGCGAGCCCATCTCGCAGAAAAATGTATTGAATGGGGCATCAGCGACCGAATCATCTGGGTAGAAAGCGTTTCCCACGAAGAAATCCCCCCCTACATTAACTTAATGAACTGTTTGGTATTGCCCTCGCAAACCAGCTATAAATTCAAAACTTTGACCGCTGTGGGCTGGAAAGAACAATTCGGTCACGTTTTAATCGAAGCGATGGCTTGTAAAATTCCGGTTATTGGTTCCGACTGCGGGGAAATTCCCCACGTCATCGGCGATGCGGGGTTAGTATTCCCCGAGGGAAATGCAGGAATTTTGCGAGAGTGTTTGCAGAAATTGATGGAGCGGCAGGAGTTGGCGGCCGATTTGGGCGATCGGGGTTATCATAGAGCGATGAGCAATTATACAAATAAAGCTTTAGCTGAGCAGTTGTTGGAATTTTACAAAGAATTGTTGTAACTGTTAGCAGTATAATGCAAGTGTTAAATAAAAACTGTAGTAAATGTCTATTCCTTCCGATATACGACCTTTGGTTGACGAACTTTACCAGGTACTAGACGATACCGAGCGCCAAGCAACCCAGGGACTTTTTGCACTTAGAAGAGCCATGTCTCTTTTTCCACAAAATGAAATACTGATGCAATACTTTTCTTCGATCAGTAATTTTCAATTTAACGTAGCAGGTGTTCGCTTACAAGCCGAGCACATTGTGGGCAATGTATTGATGGCTGGTGTGCCCGATGAAGATGTTCAAAAAGCAGGAGATTATTTAGCAGCCTTGCTAAAGATGGCTCCTGAATCGAGAATTATGATTGACAAAGTAGTTGAGAGATTAGAAGCATTGCCATGAAACAATTACCAGATGAAAGCCTACTGCTGGAAATCCTTGAAATTGTGAAAGCTGCGGAAGCAAAAGCCAGTGAAATGTATGAATTTTCCAAAACAATGGCTCACAATACCCAAATTACAGCAACAAAAAGAGAGGAAGCTGAACAGCTAGACGGGCAACCTTTTCCAGATAATTAAATTTGTAATGGGAGATGTTGGTATTTTGATTTAAATAACTATCCCTAATGCGGATTCTCCAAATTATCCCCTCAATTTCCTTGGTATACGAAAGTTGCAGGGCTTACGCATGGGGCGGCTAGAAACCTGGTTTCTACGACTTTCTCCCTCATCAATCAGGAATAAAACTGTTAAGTTCTTCGACTAGCAAATGTACTGTTGTTGAAGGATTATCACTTTCAGGATTGGGGCGATCGTATTCAATTAAAAGCCGTTTTGCGTGTTTAATTGTATCTTGCTGTTTGTCTTTTAATTCCTCATAAATCGTATCGCTGTTTTTCTTATATTCGTGTCCCAATTTATTGGTTAGCATATTTTGATAACGCTGGCGAGAAATTCCCGTATTATAAAAATGGAAGTGCAGCAAATACCACAATTCAAAAGCATCATTTGAATAAGCTACGTCAATGCCGTTATTTCTTGCAAGAGTTATGGCTGAATTAAAATTTTGCAAGTCGTTAGGATTTTTAGGGTTTTTATCGCGATCGAACACGCACCAAAATCGGTCTGTTTCGTCGGATTCTGTGTCGTTTTTTAACTCAATAGCTTTTTCTACTAAACTCTTCGTATTTTTTCCTTCTCCTTTGATATCCAGCTTAATTACCTTTGTGTCTACCGGGAAACTTCTAAAATAGTTGGGTTCGGTTTTCTCGCCTTCGCACACGATTAAAAACCATCTTCTAGTTTTAACCTTTCTCTTGTAGTAATCAATATTTGTTCTTCGAGACGAACTTTGTCTATTCATGAAGTTCACCTATGAGTTCTTTGAAATTACCAATAAAAGGGATAGCGCCATACTTACCCATAATGTAATCGCGCTCAAATGAGGCATCTTTTCCGACTTTGTACTCTACCAAAGAATACAAATCAGTAGCGCTCTTGTTATCCTTTTCAGTAAACCATATTTGATCCCTGCGAAAAGTCTTGCTGCTGAGCAAGTTTGTATCGTGTGTCGTAAATATAAGCTGTGCGTTGTGCGGATTAGTCTCGCTAGAATTGAATAAGCAGATTAATTCGCGAGTAATCAGCGGATGCAGTCTGGCATCAAGTTCATCAATTAATAAAATTTTTCCTGTTCTTAAAGTATCCAGGAGAATACCTGCTAATGCAAACAGTTTGTTTGTCCCCTCAGATTCGTGCTTTTCGATATCGAATATTACCTTAGAAGTCTGCTTACCGTCAGCATCATATTTTGGGTGAACTGTGTGCACGTACACCGTAGTTTTGGTTTCAGAGTTAGGGTATAAACTACCATAGGAACCGCCGTATTTTGCTGTATTATTAGAAATAGAAAATACAGCAGGACCTGGTGGAATGTGGATCTTGGAATCAAAAACATCTAAAATACCTAAGTCTAATTTTTTGATAAATTCAATAATATCGTGTCTGTGCCCAGCGTTCTCGAAAGACTCCAAGGTTTCTTTGCGGTATTGTGTATCTTGCAAGCCTGATATCAATTGCAAATTTTTACTGAACCACAGCAATATTTTGCCAGAAATTTTACCATTAAATTGTGCGACTACAGAAAGAAATAAAGCATTACTTCGGGTTTTATCGCTAATGCCTTGTCCCTCTGGGAAATCATCTAATATATAATTATCAAAATCCCGTTCAAAAAGCATTTTTTCTTCACTGTCATCAGCTTGAAATAGCCACTCAGAAATAACTTCCCGCGCGTTCACCTCAAAACCGTACCTAAAACTTTTCTCTTCTAGTAGAAAAACGATTTCAAAGAAAGACGGCTCTTTTTCTGTCTCGGTACTTAGCCTGAATGCTTCAATATCGATCGCGTCTGAAATTTGCGTTTCTTTGGATGAGTTGAGGACAAACCATTTCATAAAGTTAAGAGCAGCGATAAGATTGCTTTTGCCACTTGCATTAGCTCCATAAATAGCAGCACTTTTGAGTAAGCTTAACTTATCATTAATTGGGAATACATTATTTTCGTCCAGCTCTTTGTCTTCCTCAGTAATTGACGAAGCTACCATGCTGAGGGTGACAGTTTCTTTAAAAGATTTGTAGTTGCCGACGCTGAATCCAATCAGCATAACTTGCCTCCGATCGCCTAAATTAGTATAAGGTGCAAATTTTGCAATTCTTTCTATGATAACACAACAAGCTACCCCAACTAACAACAAGTCGTAACCATGCGAATTATCCAAATTATCCCCTCAATTTCCCTCGTCTATGGCGGGCCGAGTCAAATGGTACTCGGACTTTCTGCAGCCCTCGCGGCCAAAAACATTGATGTCACCATTATCACCACAGATTCTAACGGAGATATCGGTCAACTTCCTTTAGATGTTCCTCTAAATCAACCAATAAAACAAAACGGTTATCAAATTATTTATTTCCGCTGTTATCCTTGGCGCAGATATAAATTTTCACTCTCGTTATTGCAGTGGTTAAATGAAAATGCGCGACAATTTGACCTGGCGCACATTCACGCTCTTTTTTCGCCAGTAACTACCCTTGCGGCTACAATTGCTAGATATCACAAGTTGCCATATATTATGCGTCCCTGCGGTATGCTTGACCCCGCAGACTTGCAGAAAAAAAAACGCTTGAAACAGATTTATGCCACGCTTTTAGAACGCCATAATTTAGCAGGGGCAGCCGCAATTCACTTCACAAGTAAAGAAGAAGCTAAAATCTCAGAAAGATTTGGTTTGAACTGCACAGGCAAGATGCCCGTGCCACGGGATTTGGACTGCACAGGCAAGATGCCTGCGCCACGGGATTTGGTGATTCCATTGGGGGTGACAGCAGATTTGTTTCCTAAGAGATTGCGACAATCTCAAGTGCCAACCATCTTATTTATGTCGCGAATTGAACCTAAAAAAGGGCTTGATTTGTTAATTCCAGCATTAGAAAGTATTTTGGAATCAGGCATAGAGTTTCACTTTATTTTAGCTGGTTCAAATCCCCAAGATGCTGAGTATGAAACACAAATTAAAGTACAAGTTGAGAATTCAAGCTTGGCAAAATACACAACAATAACTGGCTTTGTGAGCGGTGATTTAAAAGTTGAACTATTGACAAAAGCTGACTTATTTGTGTTGCCTTCTTATTACGAAAACTTTGGCATTGCTGTTGCAGAAGCGATGGCCGCTGGTGTACCTGTCGTAATTTCCGATCGCATACATATTGCGGAAGACATACAGCAAGCAGAAGCTGGTTGGGTGGGGCCTTTGGAAGTAGGGGCGATCGCCAATTCAATCAAATCAGCACTTCTCAATCCACAGGAGCGCCAACGGCGCGGATTGAATGGCAAAGAGTATGCTAAAAAGTATTATAACTGGGAGGCGATCGCCCAACAAACCATCGATGCTTACCAGGAGATTTTGTCATCTATAGCAGAAGGAAGAAGGAAGAAGGAAGAAGGAAGAAGGAAGAAGCAATAAAATCAATCGTTTCAGCCATTAACAACGTTCTAACCGTCTTGGCGGTTGCTATATTGACTAATGCGAGGGGGGTTTACCTTTTACTTCTTCTCCTGCTGGAATTTCTTGTGCTGCTGGTATCATAATTTGCAGGCGAGATTTTTTCAACGCTCCTATTTCAGCTAAAATACTTGTCAACAAAACTCTTTAATCCAGCTTGATATCCTTCTCCTACCGCCTGAAATCTCCACTCTCCATTCTTTCTATAAAAACGACCAAATTCTACAGCAGTCTCTCGCGAAAAATTATCTTTTAATTCATAACGAACAAGTTCGCTTCCTGTATCCAAATTGGTAATTTTGATAAAAGCATTTTTGATATTGCTAAAATTTGCCTTGATTTTATCTGCTTCGTGAATAGTGGCCACAAAAGTTATTTCCTCAATTTCAGGATTAACTCTTTCTAAGATAACGCCGTAAATAGTCTTATTCTCTTGATTTCGGTTGTTTTTGTCAGGAATCGATTGCAGTACCGAACTGTCAAAGGATTGCAGATTATTGTAAAAGATAAAATATTGCTCGTTAGGTATTTTGCCGTCAGCACCTAGCATAAACGCCGAGACATCAATCTCGTAGCTTTGTCCTGCCTCAGTTACCTGCCAACCGAGGGCGATCGCCATTTTTTTTAAATCCGGCGCTTCTATAGAGATATTAAATCTCTCACCTTTACTTAATTGCATTGCCATTTGCTTATTTGTCAAACATACAATTTTATAGTCCTAATGTTAATATTAAATGGCACAAGAACTTTCATATTTGATAAAACTTAATATTTTTTTATAATAGCGGGCTAGATTTAAAATACGTGCTGCATATATCTGACTTTAGTGAAATTAACTTAGCTAGGATTACGTAAGTAAAAACCGGGCTTTCTACAAAGCCCGGTTTCTACTATAGAACTTAATTTGACTCTACTTTTGAGCATTTTCAGAACTAGGTGGCAACGTCACGAAATTGCCAAAAGCTCCAACCGTTTGATAGCTTTTTTTGCCCAGTTCTGTTGTATAAATGCTGACAACGCCTAAATTCTGACGCTGCGTTGTATTGTCGAGCAAGCTTTCGATCGATCCCCGCTGCGAAGTCAGCAAAGTCTCTGCAACGCCACTCAAAGCTTTGGGTACGCGAGAATCATTGCGCACAGTGTTTTTAAACTCGGTTTCGAGTACGCCGGAAGCATAAGTTAGGTATTTGTCTCTCGGAGGATTTGTAAATACCATGCCAGCAGCCAGAACAGTTAGCGCGATCGCGACTTTTCCCACATTGCCGAAAAAATTAGAAGTTGACTTGTTAGTATTCATTGCGTTATCAATAATCATTTTTTTTAGCCCCGTTGAGTTATAAGCTTCTCTTGATTTAAACTACACGTTTCCAGAAACCGATTTCAGAAAGGAGGGGACAGTTTTTAGATTGGAGGCCCGTTGCGAGTAAGTCTCTCACTGGTTTACCTTCCTTTTACGTTTCTCCCTCCCTCAAATCCGGTAAATCTTCAACAAAACATTTAGCTGGTTCCCAGGCAGAGCCTGGGGACGAGGAACTTAAACTTAGTTTCGCTGAGATTTTTGTCGATCGATCTCCCGCTGCAATTCTTCAATCTGACGGCGCAAAGCCTCCGTCTCGCTGTTAGGCGCTTGGGACTTCACATCAACCGCACCCTCAGCTACAGCCCGCTTGTAGTTTCCCAGCTTAATTTGGCGGTATTCCTCAGAAGCGGCCCAGTCTCGCAAATACCGCAGGCGCTCCACCGGGAAAGGGTGACTCAGCATCACGCCTTGACCGCCGTTGTACAGTAAAAATTTATACACTTGATTGAGATTGTCGCGATCGAGCTCTTGATAGTTATCAGACTGGCGGATAAATTCTTGCAAACTGCATTGGTCAGCATATTTACTGCTAACTCCCGCAAGTTTCATCATCGTCTTCATCACGCTATTCAAATCATCAGTTACTAACAAAGCCGCCCGATCTGCGGATAATTCCGCCTTGCGCCGCCACTCATAAAAAGCGTAAATTAAACCGCTTCCGACCATATTTCCCAGCCCGAAAGTCATCTCGCCAATGGTCGAGGCGACGCTCATCGCCCACATCGCCATTTGATTTAAAATTGGATGGCCGCATTTTATGTGTCCCAACTCGTGAGCTAGCACTGCCTTGATTTCTGCCTCGTCCAATAAGTCTAAAAGACCCGTATTTAACACTATGTAAGGCTGGTTTTTTCCTAGGGCGTAGCTGTTAACTGCGGGATTTTGAGACACAAACAAACCCGGTTCTGGAAAAACATCTAAATCCTGCACGCACTCCCGAAATATGTGATAAATGCTGGCATACTGGCGCGGCCCGACCTGAATGCTATTTCCCATTAAGTAAACGAATTGCGGTCGTTCGTAGATAAATTCTACAAATTTGCTGGCAATTAAGTCAAATCCCGGTACGCTGCGTAACGCTTCTTCGGCTTGGCGATCGAGGGGATGCTGAAATGCTTCGCTAGAAATTCCAGTATAAGTAGGCATGGTTGTTGCAAAAATTACATGAATAAAATCAGTATACTGAACCGCTGGCGGTACAGACGGACACCTGACTTTTTTGGGTTCTGATTAAATACTGACAAATTAATTGGAAAATTGTGTTGAGTCGATCGACCAAACTTGCGAACACCCACAAATCCTAAAAATAGCGTTAAAATTGTTTTTCTGCTACAAGGGCGATCGACCAATATCTTTCGCCGTCTGTGAATCAAAAATAAAAACGTGAAATAATGGCTATCCTGCAACTCGAAAACGGTACAACCTACACTCAATTAAGCGATATTGCGCGCGAACTCGCGCCTTTAAACATTCAACTCAACCGCTGGCCCGTGGGTGACAGCGCTGAAATTCTGGAATTGCTAGCGAAAGATGCTCTTGACGACAATCAAAAAGAGCAAATCCTGCAAGCCCTCGACGGCTACTTTCAACAGTTGTCGGAAACCGCAGGCTATCAAGAGCGCGACTTAATCGTACTGCACCCAGACATTCCCAACATCGACACCGTGCTGTCGAAATTCAACAAGTGCCACATCCACGCTGACGATGAAGTGCGTTATATCGTAGCAGGCGAGGGCATTTTTGGCTTCGTGCGGCCCGACGGCAGCCAAGTGGAAGTCACAGTGCAGCCGGAAGAATTTATCAACGTACCGGCGAATACAGAACATTGGTTTTATTTGACTGCGGCCCGGAAAATTAAAGCTGTGCGATATTTTACCACCACAGAAGGCTGGACGCCGGAGTATACGGATACGGAAATTCGATCGCGCTTAGCTACTGTTTGAAAAGAGTTGACAGTTGACGGTTGACGGTTGACGGCTATCCTCAAATCATCTAAAAATCCTCAAATCCAGCCTCAAACTTTGTGATTTGAAGATCGCAAAATACTCAAAGCAACCGCCTCCGCCACCTTAATCCCATCAATCCCCGCCGACAGGATTCCACCCGCATATCCCGCACCTTCCCCAGCAGGATAAAGGCCTTCTGTATTCAAACTCTGATAATCTTCCCTGCGCTTAATCCGAATCGGCGAAGAAGTGCGCGTTTCCACCCCAGTTAAAACCGCATCATCCATCGCAAATCCTTTGATCTGTTTGTCAAAAGCCGGAAGCGCTTCGCGGATGGCTGCGATCGCAAAATCCGGCAAACTTTCGCTCAAATCAGTCATCACAACCCCCGGCGTATAAGAAGGCTGCACGCTTCCTAGCGTGATCGAAGGGCGATTCGCTAAAAAATCTCCTACAAGCTGCCCAGGGGCGCTGTAAGTACCTCCTCCTAACTCAAATGCCCGTTCTTCTAGGCGACGCTGAAATTCAATTCCCGCCAAAGGATGACCGGGATAATCTTCCGGCGTGATACCCACCACAATCCCGCTGTTAGCATTGCGTTCGTTGCGAGAATATTGACTCATCCCGTTAGTGACAAGTCGCCCCGGTTCCGACGCAGCAGCCACTACCAAACCACCGGGACACATACAGAAACTGTAAACAGAACGGCCATTTTGGCAATGGTGCACCAGTTTGTAATCGGCGGCACCCAAAAGTTTGTGGGCCGCGCGATCACCAAAACGACAGCGATCGATTAACTGCTGCGGATGTTCCACCCGAAAACCAATAGAAAAAGGTTTAGCCTCGATGTAAACACCGCGCGAAAACAACATTTCAAAAGTATCGCGGGCGCTGTGTCCCACCGCCAATACTATATAATTACTCGCAATATATTCTCCGCTGGCTGTGGTAATTCCCTGCACTTTGCCATTTTCGATATGGATATCTTCTACACGAGTTTGAAAACGAATTTCTCCGCCTAACGATTCAATTTTTGCCCGCATACTTTGGACAATTCCTACCAGTTTAAAAGTGCCAATATGCGGCTTATTAATATATAAGATTTCCGGTGAAGCTCCCGCATTCACAAGTTCCGTCAGCACCTTGCGCCCGTAATGCTGGGTATCTTTAATTTGGCTGTAGAGTTTACCGTCGGAAAAAGTACCTGCACCGCCTTCGCCAAACTGAGCGTTAGATTCTGGGTTGAATTCGGTTTTTTTCTTCCAAAATCCAAAGGTGTCAACTGTGCGATCGCGCACTGCTTTGCCGCGTTCTAAAAGGATGGGGCGAAATCCCATTTGTGCCAGCATCAGGCCTGCAAAGATACCGCAGGGCCCCGTACCGATCACAATGGGGCGGGGAACGGTCAAATTGCTGGGGGCTTCGGCTACATAGCGATAATTCATGTCTGGTGTTACCGTGACATGAGGGTCTTTTTTGAGGCGTTGCAGATGTTGTTTTTCCTGTGTCGTTTCCACATCCACAATATAAACAAGGACGATTTCTGCTTTTTTGCGAGCATCGTAGCTGCGCTTGAAGATGGTATAGCTGAGCAATTCTTCGGGGGGTATTTGCAGCTTTTTGAGAATGCTGTCGGCGATCGCATCTTCAGGATGATCTAAGGGAAGTTTGATTTCGGTTATTCGTAACATATAGTAGTTGTCAGTTGTCAGTTGTCAGTTGGTAGGGGCGGTGCCCCCGTGCCCGCCCTCTTAGTTGTCAGTTGGGGCGGTGGATGGTGCGTGCGGGCCCTCTTAGTTGGTAGGGGCGGTGCCCCCGTGCCCGCCATCTTAGTTGTCAATTGTCAGTTGAAAAATTGAATAAAATCAGTCGAATAAAAGTATTTAGGAATTATGCACGGGTAGCTAAAAAGCGTTTTTTTCTTCCAAAACCCGGTTATGAGAGTCGGAGTGCGATCGCGAATTTTATTATAACTATTTGACTGGACATTCTATGGGCGATCGCCCGTCGATTTTAGATTTTAGATTTTAGATTTTAGATCGGATAATTGCATAAGCGTTACAATAAACAAAAAATTAAGTTTTGTAAAGACCCTTGACTGCAACATTCACATTCAAAAACAACCAAACCTGGCACGCTCTCAACCCCCTGTGGGAAGGAGCAGAAGACGCAGTAAAGAAGGGTTTGCCCCACACCAAACTAGCACCGGCGTGGCAAATAATGCTGCTAGGCGACGGTTCCCCCACCCGTCACCTGCAACTGCTGACAGGGGAACCCACAGAAGTAGACGTGATCGATATGTCCTTAGTGGGTGAGGACGCAGACGGCGCACCCCAGCAAATTGTCGCCGTTCCAGGGCCCCGCCTGCGCCGCCAAGTGTGGCTGCGGACAGCTTCGGGACAGCGCCTCGCCTACGCGACTTCTTGGTGGGAAGCGAGTCACGTAGATGAATATTTGCAAAATAAATCTTTGCCAATTTGGGCAAGTTTAGCGCGGCTGCGGACAGAATTGTATCGCGACGTGCAAGGCATTTATCTCGGCGATTCGGCGGTTTTGGAGTCTGCTTTTGAACAATCGGGGCCTTTTTGGGGGCGACACTATTTGTTTTGGCATCACGGGAAGTCGCTGACTCTGATTTATGAGGTGTTTTCACCTTATTTAACTAAGTATTTGGGGCCGATGCACTTGGATGTTGATTCATAAAATGCGATCGCTCTTCGAGAACCCTGTTAGATCAAATATCGGAATTATCGACCTCTCTGTTCTCTTCCTCTGCGTTCTCTGCGTCCTCTGTGGTTTAATCCTTCAGATTCATAGTTGTTTGCCAAAATTTCACTCGCAAACCGTCGCGCGGGTGCGGAGTCGGTACTCGGATTAAATTCAAATCTTGATCCGGTAAAAGCTCCCATTCGCACTCCCGAACCATCCTCGCCGCAAACAATTTCATTTCCAAGCGGGCGAACTCTTTTCCCAAACATTCCCGCAAACCGCCGCCGAAGGGTACGTAGCTGAAAGGTTTCGCATTTGTCGATCGATCGCCCGTAAATCGATCGGGATCAAAGCGATCGGGTTCGGGATAAACTGCGCTATCCTGATGCGTCTGATTAATTTCATACAAAACGCTCCAACCCTTGGGAATTTCGTAGCCACCGAACTCGCAAGCCTTAATTACCTGCCGAAAACCGCCTCCCACCGGCGGCACCAAGCGCAGCACTTCTCGCATCACCTGCTCTAAATAAGTCATTTGTTTGAGCTGTTCCAAAGTTAGCGGTTCAGTTGCAGGAAACTGCTGTTGTTCGGCGCGAATTTTTGCCATTACATCGGGGTTTTGAGCCACCAGAAGACAAAAAGAGGCGATCGCCGAAGTCAGAGTTTCGTGTCCCGCAAACAACAGCAACAGCACTTGATCCTTCAACTCCTCCAAACTCAGAGAAATGCCCTCATCATCGCGAGCGCTAATTAGCAAACCCAAAGCATCATTACCGCCGGGGGTTCCTTGCTGTCTGTCACGAATAATATTTTCTAGTTCAGCTAACAGCAACTTTCTGCCATTTTTAGCTTTGCCAAACCGAGTAAAAGGCAAATCCAAAGGAATAGAAAATAAACCATCCGAGAAAATCTCAAAATAATGTCCTAGCGCAGTATCCGAACCATTGTCAATTCCAACTAACAGCTTACTTGCAACATCAAAAGTATAATTTCTCAGTTCGGGATACCACGCAAACTCGCTCATTTGAGTCCACCTTTGCAAGTAGCGCCCCGTGATATCTTTCATCCCGCCGATGTAGCCCGCCAGAGCTCGCGGTTGAAATGCTTGATATAGTAGCTTGCGTCGATTTTGGTGTTCCGAACCCGTTTGCAGCGCCAAGGAAAGCGGCCCTAACAGCGCTTTGGTGCTAGGAGGCCAACTCACAACAAAATACTGGTTTTCATTGCTTAAAACAAACAAATTCGCCTCCTGGCCGCACACAAACACGGTAGGTTGTCCGAAGATGCTGGTTTTGAAAATTGGCCCGTACTGTTGGTGGCGTTTTTTGGCAAACTGAGAATCTTTCAAAAAGTTGAGAGTATCGCCAATTAGCGGTAAACCTAAACTGCCTGGAGGTAATGCCATTTTAGATTTTAAATTTTAGATTTTTAATATTATATCAAACTCTGAGGACTAAAGTCCTCACTACAAACCTATTTAATTTTCTATTCTTTTAATCGGAATCTCGATCGCAAATTCAGTACCTTTCCCGACCGCCGAAAAACAGTTGATTTTACCTTTGTGTTTTTCGACAATAATTGAATGGGAAATTGCTAAACCCATCCCCGTACCCGAACCGATCGGTTTTGTAGTATAAAAAGGGTCGAATATCCGCTGCTTGATTTTCTCGGCGATACCTGAACCGTTATCAGCAATTCTAATCGCAACGCAAGTACCTTCTACCTCTGTACGAATGCGGATAATTCCCGGATTTTCGGGCGGATATTGTAAAGCGTCGATCGCGTTAGCGATAATATTCATAAACACCTGATTCAACAGTCCGGCGTAGCATTCCACCAGTGGCAATTCTCCGTATTCTTTAATGACTTGAATTGCAGCGCGATGGTACTCCCTACCCGCTACGCTAACAAGCTGAGCTTTCAGACGGTGTTCTAAAATCATTAACGTGCTGTCGATACCTTCGTGAATGTTAACCTTTTTCATGTCAGATTCATCGAGGCGAGAGAAATTCCGCAAACTCCGCACAATATCCCGGATGCGAGTTGCTCCCACCTGCATGGAAGATATCATTTTCGGCAAGTCGTCTAACAAGAAATCCAGCTCTAAAACCTCTATTTCTTCTTGAAGAGCTGGAGAAGGTTTCGGGTATTCATCTCGATACATTTGTAGCAGTTTCATCAAGTTTCGGGTGTATTCTTCTGTGTAGGTAAGATTGCCGAAAATAAAGCTGACTGGGTTATTGATTTCGTGGGCAATTCCTGCTACCATCTGACCGAGACTGGACATTTTTTCGGCTTGGACGAGTTGAGTTTGAGCTTGCTGGAGTTCGCACAGAGTTGCTTCGAGTTGGGCAGTTTGTTCTTGCGCGATCCGCGCTGAATCGACGCTTTGAGTGTAGAGTTCTGCTTGATTAATGGCGATCGCCAATTGATTGCCCACCGCCACTAACAGTTCCACTTCCTCATCGCTCCAACACCGCACACTGCTAGAAGCACTACAGCAAATCAGCCCGATTTTACCAGCAGATGTTTGAACCGGAATGTTCAGCAGAGAGTGGAATCCTATATAACTGAAAAACTCCCGCTCGACTGGATCGGTAACAGTCTCAAAATCATCGATCCGAATTATTTCTAAATTGGCAATTCGCTCGGCATGAGAACCAGTTGCACCAATAGGAAATAAACCCAACACCGAAGGTAAGCTGGCATTTTTCGCCTCGTACTGCACAGCCCAAACTGGCGGCAATGCGTCAGGCAAATACCAAATAAACAGACAGCGATCGAGTTGCAGCAAGTCGCGAATCTGCTCCACAGTTGTCGCCAAAATAGTATCTAAATTCAACGATTTGCGGATATTGCTAGCTAGTTGGTTCAGCAGCGCTTCCTGCTCCGCTAATTTGCGGAATCTCGCTTCCGACTCTTGCAACTGTCTTTGAGATTCTTTTTGTTTTGTAACGTCCAAACCTAAACCAATTAAGCCGATCGCCCTGCCACAATCATCTTTGATTTGAGTTTTAATTGTCTCCACCTGGTGATACTCGCCGTCAGCCAACTGGAGCAATTCTTCAGAATAACAGGGAGTCTCTTGGCTCCACGCTTGCGCGTCAGATGCCATGCAGTTAGCAGATGCTTCTAATCCCAAAACTTCGGAATAGTGAGAAGCTGCCAAAAATTGATCTTCGGATACAGCGACATCTTCGCAGAAAGTTTTGTTAACTAATAACATCCGCCCGCTAGGATTTGCCATCCACACCCAGATCGGAGCGTTATCAATAATTGTCCTCATAGTTTGCTTTTGGGCGGCGAGAGCCATTTCTGTTTGTTTGCGCTTGATTCCCAAGGCGATCGAATCAACACTTGATGCTAAAGCAATTAGTATTGATTCCTGCAACTCATGGCGAGCAAACATCACGATTACTCCCAGCAACTGATTGTCAACAATTAGCGGATATCCAGCAAAAGCTACCATTCCTTCTCGTTTCGCCCATTCTTTGTCACTGACTAGGGGATCTGTTTCCACAAAATTAGTGATGTGAGGTTTTCGCGATCGGGCGATTAAACCAATCTTGAACTGGCCGACAGCAATGCGGCTGTGAGCGCCGTCAATATGAGTATAGATCCCCCCACTTGCTTGCAATTCCAAGACATTTCCCTGTTCGTTCAGCGTCCAAATCCGAGCAAACGCAGCATCCAAATGGCGCACAACTGCATCGGTGCATTGTTGCAAAGTGGCCGGTAAACTCTGGTTTTTAGTTAGAGCAATTCCAATATCTGCTGTGAATAAAGAAATTTTCAATTGTTCTGCTAAACTTTGTTCTGCTTTTTTGCGCTCTGTAACATCCGTAGCAGCACCGAGACGCTGCTTGATTTTTCCCTCTGCAGTTCTGCTAAATACAATTTCGCGACTGACGAACCAGTGCCAATTATTTTGTTTGTCGCGCACCCGATATTCGTATTCAACAACCTCGTCGTCGGGAGTATTTTTTAATTGCTGCAAATATTCGGGAAATTGAGCTAAATCTTCAGGGTGGATAATGGTCGGCAACAGATTGCGGCCCATTGTGGCAACTTCTTCGAGGCTATAGCCTAGAGTTTCAGCGAGTTCGCGGTTGCTGTAGACATTTCGATGCTCGATATCATCGTAAACATAGAGAATATTTGGAGTTGCATTAGCAATGCGCTCGACAAAATGCTGGCTCTCTTGCAGGGCTGCTTCTGCTTGTTTGCGATCCGTAATGTCGATCGAATTACCAATTATGCGGTAGATGCTGCCAGAGGCATCCCGCAGCGGTGTCAGAGTGACGATATACCAGCGTTCTGCGCCTTCCAACTCGGCGCTGGTTTCGTAAGCAATCGAGCTGCCGGCTGTCAAACAATCTACGTAACTTTGTCGAAAAATTGCTGCTATTGGCGGGGGAAAAATTTCTTCTGGGGTTTTGCCTTTGAAATCGGCACTCAAAATACCTGTAGACGCTTCTGCAGCAGCATTCCAGCCAGCGTAGCTAAACTCTCTTTCTGCGCCGACATCTATTACGAAAATAGGTTGATTAGAGCCGTTATAGATGCTGTTTAAAAATTCTTCTTGTTCGCGCAATTGGATTTCGGCTTTTTTGCGTTCTGTAATGTCGCTTGAACTGCCGACAATGCGATAAATTTTGCCCGAAGCATTCCGCAGGGGAGTCATAGTTGTTATAAACCAGACTTCTTTACCGTCAAAAATAACGGGATATTCGCGGGAAATCGAGCTGCCTTTTTCCAGACACTCGATGAAATTCTGCTGGAACATTCCTGCGGTAATTGGATCGAAAAGCTCTTGGGGAGTTTTGCCGCGGCCGAATTCGCTGCTGATGCCGCCGAGTAATTCGGCTGCTAGGTTCCAGCCGGCGTAGCGAAACTCTCCATCTGCGCCGATATCTATTACGAAAATGCTGTAGTCTACGCCGTCATAAATGCTGCCCAAAAATTCTTTTTGCTGCTGTATTTCTTGTTCTATGATTTTGCTCTCTGTAATATCCGAGTGTATTCCCACCCACTGGCGAACGCTGCCGTCTGCGTTCAATAGGGGCACACCGCGCACGCTCATGTACCTGTACTCGCCGTCGTGCCGCAGCAAGCGGTGTTCTATTTGGTATAAGGTGCTGTTGGCAAGTGCATCAGACCACATCCTGGCAGTATATTCTCTGTCGTCTGGATGGACATGATTGAGCCACCCCCATCCTTTGATTTCGTCGTAAGTCGCTCCGGTGAATGCACTCCATCCTGTTTGTTCGGTGACAAATTCGCCTGCTGCTTTAGTATCCCAAACAATTTGGGATGTGGCTGTAATTAAGCAGCGATAGCGTTCCTCGCTTTCTTCCAAGGCTTTTTCTGCTTGTTTGCGATCGCTAATATTGCGAGCAACTCCGACTACACCGATGATGTTTGCGGCTCGATCGCGCAAAGGACTTTTGGTAGAGAGAAATGTTCGGATGTTACCCTCGCTATCTTTTCCTGCTTCCTCGATCGTTTCCTCAATCCCAGATTGCCACACCCGGCGGTCATTTTCCACCAGCATATCTGCAATCTCCGGCGGAAATAATTCTGCATCTTTTTTGCCAATAATTTCCGATTTTGGCAAGCCAATAATGGCTGCAGCCTGAGAATTTACCAATAGGTGGCGGCCCTGAATATCTTTGACAAAAATGCTGTCACCTGTACTTTCGATGACGCTTTCCAAGAGGATGTTTTTTTCTAGTAGCGCGGCTTCTATTTCTTTGCGATCGCTGATGTCGCGAGATATGCCCACAACGCCGATAAATTTTCCTTCCGAGTCACGCCAAGGGTATTTCGCTGTGAGAAACGTTCGCACAACTCCGTTTTTTGGTATATCTTCTTCATAAGTAAAACATTCTCCCGTAGCAGTCACTCTGCGGTCTCCTTCGATAACTTGAGCGGGTATTTCACCGGGAAATAATGCTGAATCGTCTTTGCCTATAATGGCCTCGATCGGTTTTCCAGAAAATTGAGCTACTGCAGAATTTGCGATCGCGTACCGGCCTTCAAGATCCTTGACAAAAATCAGATCCGGCGTGCTTTCTATCACGGAACGCAAAATAGAATTGCTGTGTTGGAGAGACTCTTGGGCTTGTTTGCGATCGGTAACGTCGCGGCCGATCGCGTACATCAATTCTTCTTCGCAGAAAGGGCTCACAGTCCAGGCTACCCACTTGTAAGACCCATTTTGACACAGCCAGCGGTTTTCAAAACCAACGCTACTGTTGCCCGCAGCAATGCTTTCAGCTTCTTTGATAGTAGCTTGGCGATCGTCTGGATGCACGAATTCAATGAAGAGTTGGCCAACCATTTCGGCTGGGGAATAGCCGAGGATTTTTTCTGCTGCTGGGTTGATGCGTTTGAAATAACCGTCAAAACCAATGACGCACAACATATCTGGCGAGAGACTAAAAAAGCGATCGCCCTCGTCAGTTTTGCCCGATTGGCGATCGTTTTTCTTAGCAGCAGAGTTGTTCCATCCCGCTGCTGCAGCCAGCAGGACAATATTTGCTATTACCAAAAATGCCAGGGCGATCGGGCGATCGTACAAACCACAGGCACCGCTTGCTACCAGCCACCCGTTTAGTAGCAACAGTACGACTATCAAAACTGAGAATTGGCTGCTGCGGGCGATCGTCCCTAAGTTGATGTTTTTTTTATACAGCATTCTGGATTTAGTCTTTTGTTTTCTGTTGACTTCTGCAGCCGTGATTTCTCTCAACCGCATTTGCAGAAAGTGCAACAATTTATTATTTCTTTTTTTGATATGAACTGAATCTGTCATTTTTTCACTCCAAAATCAAGAGGAATATTGGCTGTTAAAAACTTAAAATAAAAATATCTAAATATTGTAAAATATTTTAAATTTGCGAATTTTAGTATTGTAAGTCCTACCTAAATCTCAGCATTCCCACAAGCGAATTAAGTATATTTACGCAATTAGCAGTTATTGTTAATAGCTAACGCACCTATTTTATAATTGTTTTTTCAACAGGCTTAGAGGGTTTATTTCTTATAATGCACTAAACATTGCTGTCAGTCATTGGACATTTGGCCTAATCTAGCTAGTCCCGACACAAAAATTAATTATCTACAGTAAATTAGAAGCGCATTGTTAAATGATATCATGTCCGGCCGATTGCCAAAACAAAAAGGGTTCGTAGCGCGTCAGTCAGTGTCCGCAGAACGAAAGCGGACACTGACTGACGCACTGCGAACCAAATCTTATCGAGGTACGCGGGCGAGCAATTCCCGATAAAATTGCCAATCGCCGACAGATATTGAAATAATCTGCGTCCATCAGTGTAAATGGGTCTTAATCTGCCGTCAGCCTCGCGATCGAAGATTTAGGCACTCTTGTCCGCTGCTTCGCGGCCTAATTGCTGTTGCCGAATTCGTTCCAAATTCCCGGCGGGAATAGCAGCTATAAGTTGCTTGGTGTAAGCTTGTTGCGGTTGGCGGTAAATGCGCTCGGCTGTGCCAATTTCCTCGATTTTACCTTTGTTCATGACGATCGCCCGATCGCTCATAAACTTAACCACACTCAAATCGTGAGAAATAAAAATATAAGTCAGTCCAAACTCTGTTTGCAACTCCTTGAGCAAATTTAAAACTTGCGCCTGTACCGACACATCTAAGGCAGAAACCGACTCATCGCAAATAATAAACTTTGGATTCAAAGCCAAAGCTCTAGCAATACAAATTCGCTGCCGCTGTCCGCCAGAAAACTCGTGGGGGTAGCGCCGCATAATATCGGGATTCAAACCCACTCTATCCAACAAATAAGCCGCGCGATCGCGCTGTTCTTTCTGGTTCTTGCCAAAGCGGTGAATCACCATCGGTTCCATCACCGCATCCCCAACACTCAGGCGCGGATCGAGAGAACTAAAAGGGTCTTGAAAGATAATTTGCAAGTCGCGTCGTAGCCACCGCAATTTGCGATCGTACTCTTTTTTGATTCGATAATTAGCCATCCACTGCAATCCCGAACTACTTTTCGCAGGAGGAGTAATTTCTTGACCTTCAAAAAATACTTGACCGCTGGCGATCGGAATTAATTGCAGCAAAGCTCTCGCTAAAGTTGATTTCCCGCAGCCGGATTCGCCCACCAAACCCAAAGTTTCCCCGGGGTAAACCTCAAAAGAAATATCGTTTACCGCCATAAACAAACGTTTAGTTTCGCCAAACATTCCCTGCATGGGAAAACCTACTCGCAAGTTATTAACAGCTAGCAAAGGCTGGGAAATATTCGGCAGCCGGGGCGGTTTTCCGGCGACAAAAGCGGATAGTCCGCCGCTGCTGTCGCCGTCTAAATCGATATTTTTCTCGACAATTACCAATTCGCCGCTGGCATTTGTGGTGACATCCATAAAATCGGAAACCGTCGGCAAGCGGCGCATTTGCCGATCGAGAGTTGGGCGGCAAGCTAACAGACCTTTTGTGTAAGGATGTTGGGGAGTGCTGAAAATTTGTTCGATCGCAGCGCACTCAACAATCTTGCCTCGGTACATCACCGCCACCGTATCGGCAATTTCAGCAATGACGCTCAAATCGTGGGTAATAAAAATCATTGCCATGCCTCTAGAGTCCCGCAACTCGCGCAGCAAAGCTAAGATTGTGGCTTGGACGGTTACGTCTAAAGCCGTTGTCGGTTCGTCAGCAATTAATAATGTCGGATTGCAAGAAATGGCCATTGCAATCATCACGCGCTGGATTTGACCGCCGGAGAGTTCGTGGGGGTAGCGATCGAGCATAGCTTGTTTTTGGCCGTTGATGAGCTGCATCAAATCGCGATCGGCCTCCCGAACAGCTTCTTGCTGCCGGGCCAAACACGTTTGCCGGAGTTCTTCGTCGCCCGGTAGCAGCTTCACCTCTTGCAGCAGCGAAGCAGCTTTGCGCCGCGCTTGTGTCTGCGATACTTTTTGGTGCAGACAAATGGCTTCTGTGAGTTGAAATCCGATCGTATAAACAGGATTTAGCGAACTCATCGGCTCTTGAAAAATCGTCGCAATCTGGCTGCCCCGGTAGGTTTGTTTTTCCCTGTCCGGCATGGCCAACAGATTCACGGGCCCGTGGCTAGCGCCGTCTTTGGTGGGAGAAAACCAAATTTCGCCTTCGATCTTCGTTGACGAACTAGACAGCAAATTCATCACGGCCAGGGATGTTACCGATTTTCCTGACCCCGATTCTCCCACGATGCCCAGAGTTTGCCCTCGCTTGACCTCAAACGAAACGCCGTCAACAGCTTTTACTGTTGCAGACGCATCGGCGGAGGCGGCAGATGGAAATTCAACCCGCAGGTTGCGAACTTCGAGGACGGTTTCACTCATGGATATCTACGGCAAAAGTTAAATACAGATTAAGTGGATTGTAGCAGGGCTCGCTCAAGGCAGAAGGCAGGGGGAAAGTCTGAATTTTTAAATTAGAAATTTTTTAACTAATGGCGATTTTTGCGCTGATGAGTGAAATATAGATGCTTGGGTAGGAGGGACACGGCACTGCTGTGTCCCTACTATATTTCATAGAATGAAAAACTGCGATCGAACTCAAAACTGACAAGTCGGAACTACTTAAGTGCCTTCTGACAGAGAGGAATTTTCTCAAAAACCTATGACTTGAGTGTCAGCAGGCAGTGCAGTGGCCTCGGAGACCTTTTTAAACACGGTTGCTTGCTCGTTTAAGGAATTAGGTCTCGCCTGTCCGGGATTGGTGCCTTGCAACTGAAGGCGCATTTGTCCTTCGGGAGTCAACTCAAAAATAGTTTCAACGGTTTCTGTGCTGCTGAGGCCAACATCCAGGTGCATTGGTTTTTGACCGAGATTCACTTTGTATCTCATTTCTTTGGCGCGGGCTGCTCCATCGGGGCCTTTAGCCATGAGAAACAATTTGCCTTCTGGGGCGAAGACGAAGGTGAAAGACTGACCGGATGGGACTGTACCTTGCCATTGACCTAGGAGTTGCAGGTCGATGTTGCTAGCGGCCGGGGGGGCTGCTTCGGTAATTGTTGGTTCTGCTGCGGATGCCGGGCCCGGTGAAGCGTTGAAGCTGGCGAGGATGCCGAAGCAAATGCCAGTTGCGATCGCTTTGCCAATCATTTTTGAATTAGACATGAGACCGATCTAAAAATTGGTTATTCTTTTGTACACTCTAGCGGTTAAAGCGTAAATTGTTTAGCTTTAATTTCTTTTAGAGATAGATATATAGCCTTTCAAGCTCTCATAGGAGGTACTAGGCGGCATGGGCCTCCGTGGGCATAGGCGTCCGTGGGCATACCTCACTTTTTTGAGAACCGCTATAGGTGGATATTCAAACCTGCAACGCGGTTCTCATCCCAGATTAAAGCTTGTCTTGAGCTTGTTGAAGAATCACGGGCTGTCAGTTTTTTTGTGGTAAAGTCCAATACAAAGCTGGCTTTAAAGGCACAGCTCGCTGTCCTAAGTCGATCGTTCTCAACCCAGAACAGCTTACTGACTGTTGCGTTCAGGAGCGCCACCAGAGAATTTTGTCCTTCTGCTATTAATGCTATTTCATTAATTGCGTTCAGGAGCGCGATCGACTTGTTCTGTTTCAGATTGTGTCTGAGATTGTTGCGCTGCTTCCTGTTGATTTTCCGAGCGTTTAGTTCGCTCCAAAGCCTCTGCGTAAGACCAAGCTACGCTCACAATAAAAGCTTTGGCAATGCCGTCAAAATTTTTGGAATCATCGCTTTCGGGCGCTGGTGCTTTGGGGTTGCCGTCGTCCGTCATATTTTTGTTTTCTCCAGGGCTGGTTTTTCTAGCGAATGGCAGGCAATGTGCGATCGATAACCACAAACTTTGATTTTTCTTGCACCCGCACCCTACTGATCTTTGAGGATATGACCTCGCTCACCATAAATAATATCATAAATACGCTAATTGCCCGATCGCATCAGAAAGAAATCTTAACTTCGCTGGTTGTCCGCAGCACTGAATCCTGCTGAAAACTGCGCTTGTAACTGCCAATAATTTCATGAATAGATTTAGTTTTTTGCGGGCTATTTTCATAAATTAAAATCACTATGTTTGATTTTTATATAATCAGAATTTCCGAACTGTTAAAAAGCTGCCCGGAGCCGTCTAATACAGTTAGTTTTTCCCGAAAACGAGGGGTGATAGCTGTCTTGACAAACTGCTGCCATTCTGATTCCGAAACAATCTCGCCTCCCGGTTTAGTTAAACCAAAACACAGTTCATCTTTGAGGAAATTTGTTTGCTGTTATGATCCGAAGTTTCGGGCAGTTTAGCGCGGGCAATTGTCGCCGGAAACACAGGCAGGACTAACAGCAGACAAGTCAAGCAAAGACTGTGAAGATGTTTCTTCATATATTATTTTTAACGCCTCGTTGCTTAAACTACTGGCAAACATACACTCACCAAAACTGTCAATACCAATAAAATTTGTATCTTACATCGTTTAAAATAATTTAAAACTTAAATTTAGCTAAAAAAATAGTGCGAGATGTGAGGTTAAATGCACATCTTACACTATAGCGATCCTAAATCATTTGCATAGTTCTTGTAGGGGCAATCCCCCCGTGGTTGCCCAATCTCTCGGAGGGCGGGCCCGCACCATCCACCGCCCCTACATATCTGCATGAATGATTTAGGATTGCACTATATTAGGAACGGGATCTTCGGCCCTTCCTTGCCACCAAAAAAACTATTCCTAATCCTTTAATTCGCGGATACTTCTCTTAGCGGTGTCTTGGTACATTTCCCCAAATTCTTTCACAGCAGCTCCTGCTTCTTGCCCGATCTTTTGAGCTCTCTCGCCCGGATCGTTTTTAGTTTCGCGAGCTTCTTGTCTCCATTCCCGAGTTGTTTGAGGTCTGTCAGGATTGTTGAGCTCCCCATTTGAACCGACTTGTGCGTTATAAGCTTTGTTGCTGTTTCCCGCATCAACATTCGTTGTCATCAGCATGAAACCGACTAAGACAACACTCAAAAAACTCTTGATTTGAAAGCCCTTCAGCAGGGAATTGATGCGAGCGATCGCTGTAGAAATCAAATTCATCTCGGTAATACTCCGTCAGTTAATTGGCGATAATTTTCAACATTTTTTCATCTAATTGACTCGCTCCAAAATCCGCAGCTAACGCCAGCTTAAGCCGAACTTAGCTTTTAGATCCTGTCCGTTCGATTTACCGCAATCGACCGGAAATGATGTTACTTGCAATTAGCCACATCAATAGAGTTATAGGTGAGCGATAAAATCTCTTCAACACCAAACCCATGTGTGAGTCAACTAGCTTTTTCAAACACAAATATCACGTTAACAGCATCAAAATGCTTCTACCTCTTACTAAAGTCATAAGTTAGTTAGAAGCCGAACAACCAAAATTCAGCACATAGTTAGACAAATTTAGCTCGATCGCGCTATACAAGAGCGATTTTTATTGCAGCCGATCGCCCGTTCTGACATCAAACCAGTGCAGGAACTGAGCCGGCAAAACCAGCTCGACAATTTCAGAGTTCCACTGGCGGTCATTTGGCACCAAAAGCCGCACTGTTACCGACTCCACACCCTTAACTCGGACGCTAACCAAATTTTGCATTCCCAAGTTTTCCACTAAATAAACCTCACCTTTAATTGCCTCTGGGGCCGCTATCTTGCCGGCCTCTGCATCTGCAAAACCGACGTGTTCCGGGCGAATTCCCAAGACAATCTCTGGCGGCACACTAGGCCAATTTGGCAAAGGAACTTTAAAATCGCCCAACATCGCCGAATTTCCCTGGCATTTAAGCTCAAACAAATTCATTTGCGGACTGCCCACAAAACCCGCGACAAATTGATTGGCAGGACGGTTATAAATTAAGTGTGGGGGATCTAGTTGCTGGACAGTACCACTGTTGAGAACTGCGACTTTTGTAGAAAGCGTCATTGCTTCGGTTTGGTCGTGAGTTACGTACACTACAGGAGCTTTTTGTGATGCAAATAATTGTTTGAGTTCTGCCCTCACTTTTTCCCGCAATAATGCGTCGAGATTGCTCAAGGGTTCGTCGAGCAAAAATACTTCGGGTTGGCGCACTAAGGCGCGTCCTAGGGCTACTCTCTGCCGCTGTCCGCCTGATAATTTACCGGGTTTGCGATCGATTAATTCCGTCAATCCGAGGGATGTTGCAACTTCCGTCACTAACCGGTTGATTTCGCCGGAGGAGATTTTGCGAAGTTTGAGGCTGGATGCCATATTTTCGTATACTGTCATGTGCGGATAAAGCGCGTAACTTTGAAAAACCATTGCAATATCCCGATCGCCCGGTCTGAGATTAGTCACATTGCGATCGCCAATTCTAATCTCGCCGCGAGTTGGCTGTTCCAATCCTGCAATCAACCGCAGCGTCGTAGATTTGCCACACCCGGAGGGCCCCAGCAAGGTGAGAAATTCGCCTTCGCTGACTTCTAAGCTAATATCTTTTACCGGTACAACTTTGGGGCTGTAGGTTTTATTGAGGTTTTTTAGTTGTAGTTTTGCCATGATTTTTATAAGGAAGAAGGAAGAGGGAAGTTCGGCAACGAGCAATGTACGGGATGTAACGGATGTAACGGATGTAACGGATGTAAGTCCGTCGGAAGAGGGAAGAAGGAAGAGGGAATAGGGAATAAGGAATTACTAACCGCGAAGGCGCGAAGGGCGCGAAGGAAGAGGGAAGAATCTAACTAGGAGGGCCCGCACGTACCATCCACCGCCCCTACCAACTGACTAATGACTACTGACTAATGACTACTGACTAATGACTACTGACTAATGACTAATGACTACTGACTAATGACTACTGACTACTGACTATCCTTTGACTGCTCCGGCTGTTAAACCCTGAACGATGCGCCGCTGGAACACCAAAACTAGGAAAACTAAGGGTAAGGTTCCTAAAACGGTGGCGGCGGCGATCGGGCCGTAAGGGATTTCAAAGACTGACACCCCGCTGAGTTGAGCGGTAGCAACGGGGATTGTTTTCATGGATTCGCGAGTTATAAATGTCAGGGCAAATATAAATTCGTTCCAAGCTGAAATAAATGTCAAGATTCCGGTTGTGACTAAGGCGGGAAATGTCATCGGTAGCACGATTTGCCACAGCATTTGAAAAGTGTTGTAGCCGTCAACTTTTGCCGCATCTTCTAAATCTTTTGGCAGTTGTTGAAAGAAACTCCGCATTACCAAAATTGTCAAGGGCAAGTTGATAGCTGTGTAAGGAATAATTAAGGCTAAATAATTATTTCCTAAACTCAAAGCTTTGACTATTTCTAACAAACCCAAGAATAGCAGCACCGCCGGAAATAGCGTCACAATTGTTACAATTGCCAAAATGATTCTCTCGCCCCACAGCCGCAACCTAGCCAAAGCGTAAGCTGCAGGCGCGCCTACAGCTAAACACAGCAATGTGGAAGTAATGGAAACAAAAGTGCTATTTAAAATGTAAAGTGCAAAGGGGCGGCGTTGGAACAAGGAGATGTAATGCTCTAAGGTGATTTGTTTGGGTATGTAGACGTTGGGAATGGCTGAAATATCTGCATTTATTTTGAAAGATGTCAGTACCTGCCAGATAATGGGTGCGAGGAAATATGCGACGATTAATATCGCTGAGATTGGCAAGATTAGTTGCCGGATGTCAAAGGTTTTTTTGTTAGATTGTTCGCGGGCGATCGACATAATTTTTTGTACCAATGAAAGGAAATTGCAAGTGTTGGTTATCTAAAATCCAAAATCCAAAATATAAATCGTCTTAGTTTCCTCCGGCTGCATTGATGCGGGCTCTAGATAACAGATAAGCGGCGATCGCCACAGCAGCAACCAACAGCAAAAAAGTACACACCACCAAAGCCGCCCCGTAGCCAAAGTCTAAATACCTCATTACCGTGCTGTAAATGTAGATAGAAACCGTCTCCGTTGCCCCCGCTGGCCCCCCTCCCGTCATCACCTGAATCAAGTCAAAAATGCCGAAAGCTTGGGCAAATCGAAACAGCATAGCAATCACAATTTGGGGCATCAGCAGCGGCAAGGTAATTTGACGAAAACTCTGCCAACTACTCGCGCCGTCAATGGCGTGTGCTTCATACAAATCACCGGAAATCGATTGCAATCCCGCTAACAAAAGCAGGCTGACAAATGGCGTAGTTTTCCACACATCTGCTGTAATCACTGCCATCATTGCCAAAGTCGGATCTCCCAACCAGCTAATGCTATTTTTAATCAATCCCAAGCGGAGCAAAATATCATTAATTACGCCGTATTGGTCGTTAAAAATCCACGCCCAAGCTACACCCATCAATGCAGTCGGCAGCGCCCAAGGCAGTAAGGAAATTGTCCGCACGATGCCGCGCCCTCTGAAAGATTGATTTAAGACTAAGGCAATGCCCATGCCGATAATTAATTCCAGCACAACAGAGGCGACTGTAAATATTGCGGTATTGCTTAAAGTTTGCCAGAAACGCCCGTCGCCTAACATTCGACTGTAGTTAGCAAAACCGGAAAAAACCAGTTTTAATTCTGTACCGAGGTTTTGGGTGAATAAACTCAGCCAAAAAGCGCGCAATATTGGGTAAGCAAACACTAGCAGCAGAATTATCAATGCTGGTGCTACTAATATCCATCCTGTTTTTTGTTCGCGCTGTCGCATTTTGTCTAATTGCATATTTGATATCAAATCCGTTAGTATCGGAATAGTAAATTTACTGTTGACTGTTGACTGTTGACTGTTAATTGTTGACTGTTGACTGTTAATTGTTGACTGTTGACTGTTGACATCATGTATGAGTGCAACCAGAATTGATATGAATCTCTAATTTCTTCCTCATTTCCCAGTTCATGGTTCTTCCAGTCTGCAGAGGGGGACATTGTTTGTATAGCCCCGAATTCCGTTCGGCGGGTTCCATTCTCGTTGTATTCGGCGAATTCTCTTCGGCGAATTCTCTTCGGTAGGTTCCTTGTTTTACGAAGCTTTCGATTGTTTCAAACTGCTTAATAAATTACGAGTTTCGCTAGCTGCTGCTTTCATTGCTTCTTCTGAACTCATTCTCCCGGTAAAAGCTGAACTCAAATAGCGCTGCAAAATATCAGAAGCTTGAGCGTATTGTGCTATGGGCGGGCGCAAAACTGGCTTTTCGACTACTTTTAGCAGTTGCGGGTAGTGGGGATATTTGGCGACTATTTCTTTGTTGGTAAATAGGGATTTGTAACTGGGAACTAAACCAGTTTCTAAAATAAATTTGCGCTGGGTGGCTTCGCTTGTAAGGTATTTAATTGCTTTCCACGCTTGTTCTGGATGTTTTGAGGTTTTGGCAATTCCCCAGCCCCAGCCGCCCAAGCAGGAACCGCCTGTTTTTCCGGTACTGCTGAGCATTGGCTCGATCGCAATTTTGCCTCTCACCTTCGAGCCCTCCGCATTTGCTAGCTTCCAAACATAGGGCCAATTTCGCAAAAACAGTGCTTTCCCGTTTTGAAACAACAGCCTGGTTTCTTCTTCGCCGTAGGTAGTAACACCCGGTGGAGAAATGCCAGAGGCGATCGTATTTTTGAGAAATTCTACTGCTTGAATTGCCTCCGGTTTGTCTAACCCAACTTCAAATGTTTGAGGGTTAGCCCAGAAGCCACCGAAACCGGAGAGCACTTCGACAAACATCGCAGATACTCCTTCGTATTGTTTGCCTTGCCACAAATAACCCCAAGTTGCTTTTCCCTGTTTCTGCAAGTTTTGAGAGATTTTTGCCATCTCTTCAAAGGTTTTCGGCGCTGGAATTCCCGCTTGTTCTAAAATGTCTTTGCGGTAATAAAGCATTCCGGCATCGGAAGCGTGGGGAATTCGGTAAAGTTTGCCTCGATATCGGCCGCCTTCGACGTTACCTTGAATGAACTTTGATAGTTGTTTGGGGGGAATTCTGTCTGTCAAATCCATCACCCAACCTGCGGCGGCAAATTTGGGAACCCAAACAATATCCATGTTGATGATATCGTAGGGCGAGTCGCCTAAAAGAAAGGCAGATGTGTAAAGATTTTCTATGAGGTTGCTGTCAAAAGGTCCTTCTATGAGGTTGATGCGAATGTCGGGGTTTTTCTGTTCAAATTCTTTGACAAAGGGTTTCCAATTAACAAGGTCTTGACCTTGCATTAACATGGTGAGGGTTACTGGCTGCTTACTCAGTGCGGGCAGAATAAATAACAGCAAGATGGCTGCTAATGTGACAGCGAATAAGGCTAAAAGGCGAGGCTTCTGCCTTCGTTGCGGCGGGGAATTTATTTTTTGCATTTGCTTTTGAGAAGTGGCTGTGCGATCGCCTTATTTCTCTCTTAACTCGGTTTCTGATGTTTCAAGGGATTTAGCGAGTTTATGTAATAAAAATTTAAGTAAACTTTAGCTTACTTAATAATGCTTGAGTGGAAAGTGCAAATTTTGATTTAACTGATTAGATGGCGAGTTAAATCAACATCTATCTACAGATAGATATTGAGAGCATTGTCTAATATCGTTGCGGCTGGCATTGCTATGATTTAATCGTTATGCCGGTGCGTGAGTCATAGTCTCAGAGTGTAAATGTAAAGATTTCTCGCTCTCACGCACCCTACAAAGAAATAATTCTTATTCCTTATTCCCTCTGTCAACTGTCAACTGTCAACTGTCAACTGTCAACTGTCAAATCTTCCTTCTAAATACAAAAAACACCGCTCCTCAAAATAGGAGAACGGTGTATAGGGGGTGTTATGGGTTGTTGTCTGGGATTAACCTTAACAAATCGCGATCGGCTGAGGCTATGGCTTGTGATGGTTCAAAAATTGGCACAAACCTGCATGAGCGCCCGCCGCTCGATCGACCTTTCGACCTTTGCGATTAGCCCAACCATTCCACAACAGCATCTTGCTGGGTATTGGTGCGCCGTTCTGGGGTTTCGCGCTCGAATTTCATGTGGATGGCGCGGTTTTGTTCGCCGTCTGCTGCTACTGCAAAAATCGGATAGTCGATTAAGCCATCTTGGAAGGACATCTGGAACCGGAAAGTGCCGTCAGCATTGAGTTTAATCGGCTGTCCGCCTACGTAGACGGTAGCGTCGGGTTCGGTGGCGCCGTAGACGATCAGTTCGGCATCAGCAACTAACCAGAACTGGCGGGGGCGCATCGGGGCGGCGAAGCCAACTCCCGACATACCAACACCTGACATACCGAAACCGGACATGGTGAGACCGGACATACCGACACCCGACATCGTGAGGCCGGACATACCGACACCGGACATGGTGAGGCCGGACATACCGACACCCGACGCGGTGAGGCCGGACATGGTGGGAGCCGCCCACATTCCGACGCCGGAGGGGAACACGTAGGAACTGAGAGCTTGTTCGTGGATGCCGACTTGCTGGACGGAACCGGCGACGTGCTGCATGGAACCGAAGATAGAACCGGCTACGCGCAGGCCTTCGGCAGATTCTGCCATGCCGAAGATTTGTTCGTAGATAGCATTTTCGGTGCTGAAACCGAATCCATTGGCTGCTTGTGCCATTTTCTTGGCCGGAGGAACCAGTTCGGCGAAGGTTTTGCCTTGCAACTCTTCTTCCCAATCGAGGGTGATGAATTGATCTTCAATCCAGTCGCTGGGATAGACGGGAGGAACGCGGACTTCTGCCGATCGAGCTAATACCAGCCAGCGGCCATCTGCACAGCGGTAGCCGATGTCGATCGCATAATCCCGATCACTCACGGGGATAGGTACGTACCATTCCCGCGCCAGTTCGTCGCAGGGATATTCTTGAATGCTGTGCGGGCTTTGGATTTCGAGGTTAACATCTGTCACGTCGTAGATCCGCAGGGCGAGTTGCTGTCCGCCTTGGCGGCGCAATTCTTGTTTGCGATCGTTGGGAATGTCCCAGTAGGTGTAAGCCCATTCTGGATCGCGGGGCATTAAAACCACCCGACTTTCGCCGTACCCGTTGGGCAAATCTGCTAAACCTTCATCTACAGACGACAAAGAACCGCCTGTTCTATCTTCTTGGCCGAGTTCAAACTTTGCTGCTTCCACTGCTTCTTGTGCCTCTAGTTTGCGAGATGGGCTGTAGGAAAATTTGGTGCGCTGAATTTCTTGAATTGATGCCAGAAGTTGCGATTTCCGCATCCGGCTGTAGCGAGAGACTCCACATTCGCTAGCAACTCTGCGGAGTTGTCGCAAAGTCATCTCTTCTAATGGTGGGCGTTCTTTTGCCATGAGTTGGTTCTCCACTAATTTAGGATGGCGGGTTAGATTTTTCCTTTCAACACATTTGTGTTGACTTTTTGAGTTAGAAACTCTTTTAAATTCACATATTATCGAGCTTCCAAATCTCTCCAACCTTTGAAGCCTTGCTTGTTTTTAGCTTGTCTTTTTCCCGATGCGATCGGGGGTTTGGACTTATTGGCTTCTGCGCGCACCGTCCGATCTAAATAAAGCTTTATCTGTCGATTCTTGATTGACAAGATCGATTTTGTGAGTGCGACCGGTGCTGCTAGCAACGCTGTGCTGGCAGCACACGCGCTATTCGATTCCCAGAGCTGCTTAATCGAAGCATTTCTTTGGGATCGCTTTGTCATGACTTAATGTTGCAGACAAGTTGCGATCGGGTCAAGGGGTCTTTGCCCTCAATCCTGGGTACTTATACGCATTTTCGTGATTTTGGGGATCAATATGTCAGGGAATCTTGACATTGGTGAGGTTTAGGGGATCGGTGTTGAAGCCAATGTCAGGATTTGATGACATATTGGCATAGGGGGCTTTTGATGGGTTTGGAGGGTGGGGGCGATCGTTTAGAATGGATATGTCTTTGCGAATATGACAAAGTGGAAGACTTTCTATATAATCCTTCTAACAAGAAGGCTTCGCGGGAGCATCCCGATTTTGCAAAAATATTAGACTGCAAATTAACCATTCAAGTAGGCACAACGCAGTTGTAACATTTGAGAAACACTTTCAGATTTCTACTGTGAAGAATGAAATGTTTAGCTTTTTACCTATCTGCTTGACGGCTGATTCTACGGATCCCGATCCGATGGAGGCTGGTGGGAATTACTGACAAGTCTCATTCAATCCGATAACAACTAACTAACATCATTGTTCATTTTCAATCCTCACCTGCCAAGTCTCCAAAGTAGTACCTATTATTTTATCAAGATTTGTCAAAGCATTAAAATAGGCAATCCTCGCATTAACTTCTGCATTTCTAGCCTCTATTAAATCCTTCTGAAAAGTCACAATATCGATACTCCGAGAAGTTCCCACTCCCAATCTTCTCTTGTCTTGCTCTATTTCTAATTGCTTTTGCGCTAACTCCCTTGACCTTTGAGCTAGTTCTACTTGCTTAAGATTCAAATTTATATCTCTCATTGCATTTCTGACCTCAAATTCTAGCTTTTGATTGGACTCCTTTAACATATTCTCAGCTTGTAATAGCTTAACACGACTATTCTGAAAATCTCGCTCAATTCCTCTATTTCCAAATTCGCGAGTCAAAACCAGTCCCGCTCTCAAATCCGAGCTGCTGTCTGAAAGATTAGTAGCATTATTATTATTATTATTAATACTTGCATTTACATCCAATTTCCATTTTCGATTATTGTCCGCTACGAACAAGTTATATTTAGCGATTTCCCGGTCGAGCTGTACTTGTAAATAATCAGGACTATTTGACAGAGCTAATGGTAAAATATTATCGAAATCCAGAGGGTTAGTCTGTACAGCCGCATCTTCTCTTGCTATTATATTAAGATTGCGATCGAGGTCTATAACTTGCAGCAGTGCTAATCTTGCCTTCTTCAGTTGCTCCTCACTAGCTAATACTGTCACTTCCCGATCTGCCACAGCTTTTTCAATTGTAAAAATATCAACTTTTGCTAGCCTTCCTGCCTCAATCAAAACCTGATTAGTCTGCAATTCTTGACGGGCAATTTCCAGAGAACTTTGTGAAATTTTAACTTGTTCCTGAGCCTTAATCAACTCTCTATAGGTTAAAATCACTTCAGTAATTGTCTCAATTAGCCTCGATTTCAAACTAAGAATATTTCTTTTTTCACTCAGGCGAGCAATCTCAATTGGTGCTCGATTGACAGCAACTCCAGCTCCCCTTAACAGAGGTTGGGTAAAATTTAACGTTAGATTTTGACTTAAAGAACCTTCACTATTAATGCCAAAACCATTCGCATCTTGTCCTTGTTTACTACTCCAAACAAAACTTATATTTCCTCCTGTGGGAATTTTGACACTCACCTGGGCAGATAAATCGACTTCGCCAGTAGTGGCGACTCTTCCCCCATTCCTCCAACGAATTGATGACACGGACAGTTTCGGTGTAAAACTAGGGACAAATAAGCCTTCTGCTACGGCTAAATCTTGTTTTTGGGCGATGCGTTCTAGGTATTTATTTTTGATATCTCTGTTGTTTTCTAAGCCTAAAAACACAACTTCTGGTAGTGTCAGTTCAACCCCTAATTCATCCGCTATAGATTGCTGTTGAATAGTTGGATTTTGGGTATTTTCAGGTATTGGTTCTGCTGTTATTTCTGGATTTGGTGGAGCTTCAGAAATTACTATTGATTCTGGTTGACCAGTTTTTTTTTGAGTAGAAGTTGTTAATACTTGGGAATTGGGAATTGGGGATTGGGAATGGGGAATGGGTGAGTGTTTGATTTTACTTGTTGGATTTTCGTCGGGGAATTGAGGAATAACTATTCTCTGGTTTGTAGTTAGCGTTTCTCTCTGATTTGGGGGTTTAATGAGCGCCTGATTTTGCGATAGATTTTGGATGTGTGGGAGATATTTTTCAGTGGGAACTGGCAAAATTTTGCGCGCGATCGCCGATTTAGAGCTAACATCAGTTTTGACTGTTGAACTAGACTTAAAAGCTACAGCAAATATCGCCAATAGCCCACAGCTTGCAACCATAACTAGGCTAAAACGAAATATCCAAGGAATCTCGTAGCGAGCAGGGGAATCGCTATTTGGGAGATAATCTTCGTGCGGTTGCTCAGTCATGCTAACTCCAGTGATTTCTGCAAGTAATTCTATGGCGATTTCCTACGGGATGACTACCCTTGACGCAGCGCCTTAACAGGATCGAGTTGACTAGCTCGCAGAGCCGGGAAAAATCCAGCTCCTACACCCACCGCTAATGCCGCTCCTAGAGCCAAAGCTGCTGTGTTGCTGTCAAATTTATAAGGCAACTTAAAAACATCCGCTACCACCACCGTTAACCCGTGTACCGTCACAATAGCAGCAATTCCCCCCGCTAAACTCAGAATTACTGCTTCTAGAATAAACTGCAACATTATATCTCTCTGAGTAGCCCCGATCGCACGTCTCAAACCAATTTCGGGGGTACGTTCCATCACCGCCGCGATCGTAATATTAGCAATACCAATACCTCCCACCAGCAGCGAAATTACCCCCACCGCCAATAGTCCCCGCGAAGAGAGCTCCAGAGTTTCCTGCTGCTCCAAAATTTTCTTAACATTGTTGCTAACATAAACCTCTGCCTGGGGAAAGCGCTGCTTCAAAACCTTTTTGGCCTGCTTTTCCATCCCTTTAATATCTTTGAGATTGTAAGGGCGCACCGAAATTGAGTTAATTCTCTGGCTCCCTGTTATAGCCTTGTAAACCGACATCGACACCAACATTTCACCTGTTGGTTTTTCCGAAGAATCTTGCTTACTCTCCATCACGCCGATCACAATATAAGGTCTGCGGTCAACATAAATGCGCTGACCTACAGGTTCCATGTCACCTGTAAAAAGTAGCGATCCCAGCCATTCATCGATTACTACTACGGGTCGATAGTCAGCAAAATCACTACGGGAAAAAAAACGCCCCGTCATTAATCGCCGCCCCGATGTCAATAAATTATCTTGAGAAACCGCGACCATATTAGGTTCCGCTGTTTGCGCCTGAAATATAACTTTATTGTCATTAAATCCAAACCAATTTTCGGCGCTAATCGCCCGAATTCCTTTCAGCCTTTGCCGCAAAAATTCCATATCTTCTAATTTCAAGCTTGTGTCACCCCACATAAAGATTCGCACTTGAGGGGCTTCTCTCTCAGCTAATTGCTTGGCAATCACGGCGCGGCTAATGTTGCCAACTTGCAGCGTTGCGCTGACCGCAGCTACACCCATAAAAACTCCAACGGTAGTTAGGACAGATCGCAAAAGATTGCCACTTAGGGAAATGCAAGTAAGGCGGAGGAGGTCTAAAGGAGAAAGGCTCATAAGTAATTAAAAATCAAAAATCAACATTTCGTACATTAATAAAATTAGCTAATTTGATCCTACTCTTTAATTTTTATTCCAGATCATCACCCTCTGTTTTTTCTTTCTTTTTAGTTGTTTTTTCTTCCTGAATAGGAGTTCCTGGCTTTAAGGAAGGTTCAGGAGGGGGTATCACAACACTGTCACCTGGCAGCAAACCCGAAGTTACTTCTACCTGAGTTAACCCTTCTAAACCTAGTGTAACTGACCGTTTCTGAGCTTTACCTTGACTGTCACGAATCCACACAAAAGGCTTAGACTCCGATCGCACAATTGCCTCCGTATTCAAAACTACTACCTTCTGGCGCTGCTGCAAAATTATCTCCACATTCACTTGACTCCCTGGAATCAAAGTCCGGGTTGGAGCATCGAGTCTTACTGTTGCAGGAACCGTTGGTTGACTGCCTTGATTAGAGCCGTCATTTCCTTTACTATCACCACTTTTAGCAAGAATATACAAGCTTTCTACTCTTCCTGAAAACTGCTTAGAATTGGGGCCAATAATGCTGATACGGACGAACTGCTTGGGTCTAACTTTAGCAGCATTGAGCGTAGAAAGCTGTAGTTTTACCAGTTCTTGTGAAGGGTCGCCTAATGTCAAAAGCTCTGTTCCCTGCGGCACTCCGTCGCCATTTTTAACTTGAATATTAAGTACCTTGCCATCAATAGATGCAGTCACCATATTGTTTTTTAGTTCCTGTTCTTTTTTTCGGTACTCAAGCAGAGAGCTTTGGAGAGCGGGGCTACTTCTAGCAACCTCTAACTGAGCTTGTCGCACTCCTGACTGAGCAGCGATCACTTGTTCCTGAAGTCCTTGCTCTTTATCTTGTCGCTGAATTTGCCGACTTTTGAGGTCGAGCAAATCGGTGTTGATTCGAGACTGTGCCTCTCGTAAACTGACTTTAGCTTTGCGAACTTCGTCTTCTTGGGAGCGCACGTCATCTGCCGAAATATAACCTCTTTCAAATAATGCTTTTTGCTCGGTAAGTTTCCGCTCAGCAGCAGCCAAAACCACCTCAGCGTCAACAACTTTTTTGCGATTATTTGCTAAGGCAATTTCCTGTTTTTTAATTTCTAATAATTCGTTATTTGGCCCGGATTTATAATTTTGAAGTCTCCCTTGGGCGATACTGAGCGTTTCCTGGGCTGCGACAAGTTTTTGGCGTAAGCTTTCTAGAGTGAGTTTTTCTTTTTGAATCTCCAACTCTTGCTTGCTAAGAATTGTTTGTTTTTCGGGATTACGAAGAGTGATTAAGTTCTGACCCGATGTGATATTTTGCCCGATTTTTACTAACACTTCATCAACAGTAGCATCAACGGGAGATTTAAGAGTTTGTTGACCAGCCAATTCAATAGTGCCGCTTTCATTAAGCGTATCTTCAATATCGCCAAGTTTGACGGGTATCAAGCGCACTCCTATGGGTTCGGGAGGTCGATTTTGATATAACCCATAGGCAAATAAGCCGCCGCCGATGCCTAGAGTGAGAAAACTCGACCACAGTAGCCATTTGACTCCTGTTTTGAAACTATTGTTTTCTTTATATTTCACTGTCAACTCCCCCTACAAACTGTAAATAACTGTTAAGCGTGCGCGATCACCCTTTGACAGATTTTGCTGTTGCCTAAAAACGTCCTTACCTAGCTAACTCTAATTTTGGCTCCCGCTTGTTTAAATGATAACTAGCACTTTCTTCCAGCAATTGACGAACAAAATTAGGTTCTTGGGAGTTCAATGAATGCAAAATATCTCGATACAAACCACAAGCATCATCATCATTTAAAATGCGGCCGTGGAGGATTCTCGTCCATTCCGAAGCAACGAGCATTAATTGCGGTACAACTGTAACAAACGCTTGAATCTGTGCTGACACATCAAAAGATTCTAGAAAATGAATCAAACCAAACATGACTTCTGGTTGTTCGCAGCGATCGTCTAAAATCAGATGCAACTTTGGCAAATCTTCATTTTGAGGATGATTGGCAAGTGAGGCTAAAGCATTTTCAAAAGCTGTCAATTCATCAGGCGATCGCATCAATTTATTTATTTCTAAAATGTTAATCCAGATATTTTCTTTCATCAGCTATTACCTTCCTTGTCAAAAATTCTCGACCAAACTAATTCATTCAACCGGATAACTTCCTGTAAGCTGCGTCTAATCTCTGAGCTGTAAAGTCCCTGACGGCGATAAATCGATCGTGCATCCCTAATCTCTCTAGCCAGTACATTTCTTGGGGAAACACTGAGATTGGGGGATTGTCCATAAGATATAGTTTGGCGATGACGACCTCCCTGACCAGGCATAGGGTGTTCCATCATCATAGCAATACCCATGCCTTTGGTGTAGCCAGGAACTTTTGCAGCCATAAACGCATTAGAAGGAATGTGGTGCGGTGTTAGATTATCGCCTCTACGTCCAGTTTGCAGCAACCGATCGTAGCGTCCGACAGCGCCTTCTCCTAGAAGTAGTTGAGGTATGTTATTTACGATCTTTTCTCGTACATATTTCAGCTACGCAATATTTCATAATTTTATCATGAAGGAATAGCAAAGCTTTGTATAATTAGTACAAGGTTATTTTAAAAAGCCGATATAACCTTGCAAGCTTTTGTGACACAATAGAATAGGTGATAGCCGATCGCGAGGCCGCACAATATGCTCAAAACTACCATTACCATTCCCCAAACCTTCAAAGTAACTCACGAACAGTTCCAGCAAATTGCTGCCGTCAACCGTGAGTTAAGACTAGAGAGAACAGCTACAGGAGAATTAATTGTTATGCCCCCCACAGGAAGCGATACAGGCAAACGCAACCAAGATGTGTCAGGACAACTCTGGCAGTGGAATCGCCAAACCAAGCTAGGAGTAGTATTTGATTCTTCTACTGGTTTTCAACTGCCCAATGGGGCCGATCGCTCCCCAGATGCCTCCTGGGTTAAATTAGAACGGTGGCAAACTCTCACACCCAAACAACAAGAAGGCTTCGCTCCCCTTTGTCCGGATTTTGTTGTAGAATTGCGCTCTAAATCTGACAACATGGAACCATTGCGAGAAAAAATGCGAGAATACATCGCAAATGGTGCGCGTTTGGGATGGTTAATCGATCGCAAAAATAAGAAAGTCGAAATATACAGACAAAATCAGGATGTGGAAATATTAGATAATCCCAGCACTTTGTCAGGGGAAGATGTGTTACCAGGATTTGTCTTAGATTTAACAGATGTTTGGTAGTGACACCGAAAGATTCACCAACAGCAATATAATAAATTAGAGCAGTACGTCAATCCCAAATCTCAAATCCCATGCCCCTAACGCTTTACAACAGCTTAACCCGTCGCGAATCACCTTTTGAACCCCTCGAACCCCCAAAAGTGCGGATGTATTGCTGTGGCGTTACGGTATACGATTACTGCCACGTCGGCCACGCCCGCGCCTACATTGTTTGGGATATGGTGCGCCGATATCTGATGTCGCGGGGATACGATGTGCGCTACGTGCAGAATTTTACAGATATTGACGACAAAATTCTCGATCGCGCCCGCGAAACAAATTCCACAATGGAAGCCGTGGCGAAACGCTTCATCGACGAATATTTTGTAGATATGGACAAGCTGAATATTCTCAGGGCCGATGAATATCCCCGCGCCACACACTCAATGGACGGCATAAAACGGCTGATTCACGAATTAGAAAACAAAGGCTTTGCCTATGCTTCCAGCGGCGACGTTTACTACAGCGTCCGCAAGTTTGACAACTACGGAAAACTTTCCGGCCGCAAATTGGAAGAAATGGAAGCAGGGGCTAGCGGCAGATTAGAAAATGCCGAAATAGAAGCTCAAAAAAAGCAAGATTCATCAGATTTTGCCCTGTGGAAAAGTGCAAAACCAGGCGAACCTTTTTGGGATTCATCTTGGGGAAAAGGTCGCCCCGGATGGCACATTGAATGTTCGGCTATGGTGCGCGATTGCTTGGGTGAAACTATTGACATTCACTGCGGCGGTTCCGATTTAACTTTTCCGCACCACGAAAACGAAATTGCTCAATCTGAAGCCGCGACTGGTAAGTCTCTGGCTAATTATTGGATGCACAATGCTTTTGTGACTGTCAACGGCAAAAAGATGTCGAAATCTTTGCACAATTTTATTACTATTCGCGATTTGTTGGAGGGGAATTGGTCGGGTGATTTGGAATCTAACCCCCCCCAGCCCCCCCTTGGTAAGGGGGGGAGTAAGAGTGAAGACTCCCTTGGTAAGGGGGGGAGTAAAAATGAAGGAAGCGACAAGTCAAAAGCGGTGGAACCGATGGCGGTGAGGCTGTTTGTTTTGATGGCGCAGTATCGCAGTCAAATTGATTTTACCGAAGAGGCGATCGCCTCTGCTAGAAATGGCTGGAATACAATCAATGAAGGCTTGCTTTTTGGGCTCCGATATGCCGATAAACTGAGTTGGGATGTTGAGAAAACCGGACAAGATACCGATGCTGTGCAGCAGTTTCAAGCCGCGATGGATAATGATTTCAATACTCCGGCTGCTTTGGCTGTTTTGTTTGAATTGGCTAAGGAATTGGGTAAGGAAAGCAATATTTTGGTGCATCAAGGCAAAACTGACACATCGCCGGAATTGTTGCAGCTTCATTGGCTGACTTTGGTGAGTTTGGCGGGGGTTTTGGGGTTGGAAGTTCAGCCGGAAGCTGACAGCGATGATGCGGTTGGCGGTTTGAGTGATGGGGAGATTGAGGTGATGATTCAGCGGCGGAAAGATGCGCGGATAGCTAGGGATTTTGCTGAGGGCGATCGAATTCGCAATCAACTTAAGGATAAGGGAATTACTTTGATTGACCAAAAGGATGGTACAACTATTTGGCATCGCGGTTAAAATTTAGAGTTTGCAACCGCAGATGCACGCGGATTAACGCGGATGTGTGCGGATTTTAGTTGTTTTTTAACTTATTTGCAAATTCGGCAACCGCGCCGACAAATTCTGGGGTTGATTCGTAGGGTAAAACGTTGCGCCCCGGCATTAACAAACCCTCTGCGTTGGGAAAGTTAGCCAAATATTGCGCTAATCTTTCCTCTGGTTTTTCTTCTTTACCCGATTGACTGATGCTTGAGGCTTTTTCTCCCATGACAACGAGTACGGGGCGATCGAACTTTTGAATCGTACTGCTATAATCCTGGCGCCAAAACCCCGCTAAAAACGAGAAAACCGCGTGCCGACTGTCAGGATTCGCCGCCCCAGCCTGCAAAGCATCCAACCATTCGCTGTCAACTTTTGCCGCATCGCCAAACAGTTGTTTGATGGAAAAAGAACGCAAAAACTCAGCGCGTCTGGCGTAGCGGTAAAAAGCGTTTCCCAAGGGAGAATCTAACAAATTCCAAACGATTCTTTGCTGTCTCTCTGTCGAATGTTTGTTCATCACCGCCCAAGCTGGAGGCCCTGCGAGAACTAAGCCACGAATTAAATTTGAGCCGCTTTCCTGCTGCATTTTTGCTAAAGCCAAGCCTACTGACAGTAAAGCACCTTGCACGAGGACGATCGCAGGTTTTTTCACTACAGTCTCCAAGAAAAACTGCAACTGGGCCGCCCAATCGTCTGGATAGCAAGCCACAGCAGGCATTTCGCAATCTCCGCAGCCCAAAAGGTCGGGATTGTAAATCGGATTAGTGTTCCCTGCTTTGTACCAACTCTCACAAAATCTATGCCAAAAGATTCTTGACAATCCAACTCCAATCGGATGAATCAATAACAAAGGGATGCTATCTTCTGTCGCAGTAGTTGGGTTATAAACATCATAAGCACAGCGATAATTTTGCCATTCGTAAAACAGCGTTGGTGACTTTATAGACGAAAGGGTGGACAAATCTTGGGTTGAATATTGCGGTTCCATAGAAAATTTTGAATAGTTCAATTTTTTGTGCAAATCTTAAATTTTATTATAATATAAGTAGGGGCGGGTTTTACCATAAATATTTGGGTAAATCAAGAGATAGATAAACCCGCCCTCTTAGACTACGGGATAAATAAACTGGTCATTCTTCGATCGTGCGATCGCAACTACAAACCTTTATTATTTAATCATGTCAGAACAGCGGATTACCATTTCTATACCAAACTTGCTGCTCATTGTAGCATCGTCCTTGCTGCTAGTGCTGCTGTGGCAATTACGCAGCCTGCTAGTAATTCTGATGATATCAGTCGTGCTGGCCGCTTCCATCGTCCCGATCGTGAATTGGGCCGAAACCATGCGGGTTCCCCGCTGGCTGGCGGTGATTATGGTTTATTTAACTCTCATCGGCGGATTTAGCGGGACGGTAGTGTTAATCGGGCCCACGGTCATCGAACAAATAGAGTTACTGCTGCGGCAGTTACCACTGTATGTCGAAAGTTTGCGAACAGTGGCAACTAATGTATTGAGTCGCCTAACCGACGATGCCCCAACCTTGGTAGGTCAGTTGGTAGACACTCAATCGCTGACTAATTGGCTGATTCGATCGAGTCAACAACTGGTTTTGCGATCGTACAGTTTAACGAGAGGCATTCTAGGCGGGGTCTTCAGTTTAGTTTTAGCATTATTTATTTCCGGTTACATGGTAGCCGATAGCAACACATTAATTAAAAGTTTGGTGCAGTTTTTCCCGAAACCTTGGGATGAAAGATTAGCCGCCCAAGCAACTCCCATCGGTCAAAGAATGGGGAGTTATATTCGGGGACGGGTGTTAGTTTCGGGAATTTTAGGGATATTTATTACCACAGGTTTGAGCGTTTTGGGAATGCCGGAGTTTGCTTTAGGCTTAGGTGCGATCGCAGGCGTTACCAACCTGATTCCCTTCATCGGCCCAGTTTTGGGTGCAGTACCAGCATTAATCGTAGCATTAGCTAAAGGTGGCTGGGTACTTTTGTGGGTATTACTGTTATTTGTAATCATCCAGAATTTAGAAACTTACGTCCTCGATCCTTTGCTGGTTGGTTCATCGGTTGGTGTGCATCCTTTATATCAATTGCTTTCTGTATTGGGAGGCGTTCAAGTATTAGGAATTATTGGAGCTGTAATTGTGCCACCTTGGTTTGCGGGAGTGGCAGCTTTGATTGAAAACTTGTATTTAAAACCCAAACTTAGGAGCGAACATAGAGAGGCAATAGATCAGGCTAAAAATAATTCTGACTTGCCACCTCTTACACCTTCGGCGTGACAGCAGGGGAGAAGAGGAGAAGGGGAGTAAGGGAGAGGGGGAGTAGGGAATTGAAACATAAAATTTATATCGTTTCTGTTGGCATCGGAATAATAATTTTCGGAGTTCAGCGCTTACGTGACCGATCGCATTTCCGCTCGTACTTGGGTATAATTCCGTAGTTACCAGGTTTAATATTAAATTCACAACAGCAATTTTAACATCCCAGAAGCCGTTTGATATCAAATCCGTTGGTGGCATCGGAATTATTCATCTCTCTCTTCTCTTCCTCTGTGTGCTCTGTGTCCTCTGCGGTTAAATCATTCCGGTTCAACCGGATGTGATATGACTCCAATTATTCGATCGCTACCATTGACACTGCAACAATATCTACAAGTCCGCTGACTAATAACTAATGACTGATGACTAAAAACTAAGGACTAATTGCCACTTCAATGCGGCGGTTGCGCTGCCGATTAGTATCAGAACTATTATCCACCGAAGGGCTACTTTCCCCATAGCCGATCGCCACCCAATGATACTTCTGACCGAGTACACCAGACAAATACTGCACCACCGCCTGAGCCCGGGCAAACGACACATTGCGATTATCCGCCGCTTCCCCCGCGTCATCAGTGTGCCCCGCAACCCGCACAGTTGCCCCCTCGTGATTGCCCAACTCCGCCACCAAATTGTCCAAAATCGCACTTGTTCCCGCGCGCAAAGAAATGCTGCCAGTATCAAACAAAACATCGCTGGGCAGAGTTACCATCAGCCCATCCCCCCCAAACACCGGATTATTGGCATTCTGTGGGGCAGTATTTACCGTTTCAGGGTTCAGACTCGGGCTGCTGCCGATCGCCGGTAAAGCAGGGGCAAGACTTGCCACCGTTTCCGGCGTCGCCAATTCCCGCGACATCAACTGCAACCGCTTTTCCAAACTTTCCGTCGGGCGGCTGCTGCCCAACTGACTCTCCAAAGCCGCCGTGCGACCAATTAGCGCGTTGAGTTCGCCCTGCAACTGTCTCAAATCCGACTGCAATTTCTCTCTCTGGGCAGGACTGACTTTTGACTGGGGAGTCGGTGTAGCCGTTGGTGGCGGGAGCGCCGGAATTGGCGTTGCTGGGGCGCGTTTCGGGCTGGAGGTCAAATTTTGAGTTACACGCAGCAATCTCTCTGCCAGCGGCATTTCCGTCGCGCCTGACGGATAAAATTGAGCGATCGCCATCCCCAAAACCCACGCAAAACCGCTGCCCACCCCCAGCAGCAGCAGTCGAAAAATCAGCGACAGTACAAGCAAACCTTTTCCCCGCGACTTGGAGACGCGAGTCGGGGGGATTGAAGGTTTTTGGTTAAAAGATGGCGGCATTTTTCCTCCCTCTCGGTACACATACCAGATTAATTTCGATACTATCTTACCTATTGGATTTTCATAGGACTTGAGTTAAGTTCTGTTACCAACTAAATTAAGTTAGCAGACCTTGCCACCTTTGTCTGTCGATTTGAAATTTGAGATTTGAGATTTGAGATTTGTCCTCTAATCTAAAATCTAAAAAAGAAACCCGGTTTCTACAAATCTGGGGTTGGGCGGCGAAGCATCGAGGAAGAAACCGGGTTTCTAGTCCCCTGCGTGTAAGGCTGAATCTGTTAGATAATGTGGTAGAACTTTTGGGGAAAAAACCGATGACCGACCCTTTAAATAGCCCTTATCCCGTTCCTTGGGAATGGATTAGTGCCACTCATGCTAAAGTGAGCTCCAGCGTCGGCACAGGGCTGCGCTACTATCGCAGCCCTTCCCTAGTTTCAACTAACGGCCAATACGCAGCTTACAGTCGAATTGAGTTGCAAGTACAGCCGGAATTTGCCCGGTGTCGGGTTAGCAGCGTCATGTTTGTCGAAAATCTCAAAACCGGCGAACTGCAAACAGTGGCGGCTGCTTCGCCACTGGCGGAAAGCGGGATGTATGCTAGCGATGATACAGATATGTCCGGGACGATCGCCATTTTAGTGCCTGTTTCTTGGAATCAAGACGGTTCCCGCATTCTCGCCCGCGAATTTGAAGCACTTTTCAACTCTTCGGATATGTCCGACTACGGTGTCATTTGGGACAAAAATGATAATTACACTTATACCGTTGCTCCCGCTCGCAGTCTTTACACTCATGCTGTATTGTTGGGTTGGAGTCAAGTTTGTCCCGGAAAAGTTCTGTTCCGCGCAGGCAATTTGGGCGATCGATCTTGGCCTCTGTGTGCAGTGGATATGACAGGGCAAACGGTACCTGTCACCGAGGACAAACCCCTAGTTTTCGGCAGTCAAGCCAGCACAGACTGGATCGAACCTAAAACTCGTTTTTAGATATTATGGCGGCATTTTCTTTGATCGGGCCAACAATTTTTTTAGTGTCAGGTCAGTCTTTCAACCAATTCATTTTGACCCTGGGGCTGATTATTTTAGCTGTTGTTTTGGGTTTAACAGCGTTTATTTTTATTCGCATTTTTTTCAATTGGTTGCAGGCAAAATTGGAAAACAACAGTCTTTTTTTGAGACGCTTGTTCACAAGAAACACTGGTCATTTAACCGCTAATATTTCACCACCTGAAAAGGTTTTTTTAGAACCCCGATTCGTAGAAAGTGACGGCAAGTTAACTGCTACTATTTTTGGAGGCAAAAGCGATATTTCAAAAGCGCTTGAACCCGATATAATCTGCGAAAATTCAGCAGCGGTTGCCTATCTATACAAGCCGATAGCCCTTTGGCACGGGCGCTTAATTTTGCCCTCAAACGAACAGCGCCAGCCCTACGGTTCAGTGTTTTTTGAAGTAATAAATGCCCCCAAAAAATATAAAACTTTCATTGGCAAAACAGCATTTTTGAAGTGGAGTACAAATCGCGAAGTACAGTTTTTTGTCCACGCAGTCAGTCAAGATATAAACTTCACACAAGAAACTAAAAAAAGTCAAAAATCTGGCAACATCCATCCAGATAGATTGAACGGCTGGCGAAATGTCGGCCCTTTAGAAACTCTAGCAGGCAGCAGACTCGAAGACAGTGTGACTGTGATGCTACGCAGACCCGTGATTGCGGTTAATTATAGCAGCAGCGATCGCCAGGAACTCACGATCGATCGCGAACCAGTACAAATTATCGGACGTTTCTGCGCCTTAGTCTCAATTTTACAGAGAAAAGAACCCGACAGCGACAAATTTATTGTCCGGCATTTCAACAAAACATCTCAACAATTTGACGGCGCAGCCGAAATCATTCGGATTCCACAAGTACAGCCAGACAAAAATGGCGTAGCGAGGTCTACCAATCACCTGATCGAACAATCGCCATTAAATCCAGACGGCTGGTATATTTACGGCGAAAGAGACGAAGACAGTATATTTGTAGTAGAGGCAATCGAACCCCGTAAAATTGCCCAATTAACACCAGATGAAACACATTTAGGACTGAAAAAATCTCTCGCTTATTTAAACAGCAAAACTTGGGAAAATACACCCGCCCAAAAAGGGCAAGCAAAAAGAGTATTGTTAACCCCAAATGATGCTACAGAAAACGATTCCATCTCTCCTTGGCAAGAAGGAGATATCGGGATAGTGATTCACAGTTTCGGGGGTATAGGTGGCAAAAAAGGCGAACGGCCACCGCTGGGAATTGTCACCGGACATTTTGCTTTGGGAGTAGCAAAAGTAGTGCGCGATCGCTTTACCAGCGAACTGCGTTTTGACATAGAATACAAACAAGTTTACGCCCACAATCCCGACGGAATTGTCGCCGGTTCCAGCAAATGGCAAAGCTACATGGGAGACTTGCAGCGCGGCTGGTTGGGCGATCGCCCGGTTTGCGATATCATCTGTAAATTAGACTGCGTGTGTTGCGACTACGATTTTGGCGGCATCACCTTGTCGCCTTTAACCGAATTAAACCAGCAACTAGATATCATGATGGCCCGCTACCGCAGCGGAGACGGCACCGGCGCAAGTTTAGTCACGCCAGCAACTTCTTGCGTGCAAGATTCAAGTCAGGCAATTTACGCGACAATTAAAAAAATCACTTCCGAAATCGAGTCAAATCCTCAGATTCAAGACTGGCTGAAAACACATCCCACCCACGCACAAACTCAAAGATTTCAGCAGTTGCTGGCTTTAGGAGAGAGTTTAGAAAAAGTATTAATGCCCCTCGGCATTGTCCGTCCAGATTGGCGGAAAAATTCGAGATTGGCGGGGATTGATTCTGAACTGAAAAAAACCTTTTTTGCTGGTATAGTAACCCTGATAAAAACTGCTATTAGTTACCGAACAATGCTGCCCAGGCGCACCCAAGATGAAATCGCCAAAATTCTCTTAAAACAGGGAGAATTTTTGTGGATAATTCGCACCAATCAAGTCGGGGGATTTGACCCAGATATTGAGCCGATCGCACCTACAGGGCTTTGAATCAGCAATCGGTTTGTAGATGATTCGGCGATTGAAATCGCTACTATAAAAACAAAGTCTGCCTCCGCAGACTAAGAGATCGAGAGGCATTTAAGCCCGATTTGGTATAAGACTTAGAAAAAGCTGCAAAACTCTTTCGTGAAAAAGGGATATAACTCATAGGTTGCACCATTGTCATACCAATTTTAAAAAAGAATGCAACAGTATTCTTGTTCCCCCCCTTTGCAAGGGGGGGCTAGGGGGGGTCGAAGAGTGTTGCACGATTTTAGAGAAATGGTATCAATTAGCCTTTTATGAACAGGCAAGATGCCTGTTCCACAAGAAAATTTATCTTTTGTGGAACGGGCATCTTGCCCGTTCTTGAGAATGGTGCAAGATGTGAGATATAACTAATACCAAATCCGGCTTATTTCTTAGTCCGCGAAGGCGGACTTTGTTTGTGTAGTAGCGGTTTCAACCGCCGAGTAATTATTCACTCTTACCAAGGAGTGACTACAACAGTGCCCCCAGGTGCAATAACTACTCGGAAATCAGCCAGCGGTTCTGCAGGTGGCCTGGTGCCAATCGGTTTGTAAAGCAACTCCGACAACGGCGCTTCGGATCGATCGACTGCTGCGGAATTCTCGGACTTGTAACCGACAATCGCGCCGTCTTGGGCCACACTCACCCGATAAACCAACTCCGCATCAACAGCAGGCTGATTTTTCACAACTCCGTCAATTTGCTGGGAAAGTTGGCCCTTCAACAGCTCGATTTCTGCCGGATCGGTAATCGGCACGGCTGCAGCATCAGGGCTTGCCAAACCTTCAGAAACAGGACGGGGCGTGCTTTCCGGCGAAGTGTTCGACTGCGGTGTGGCACTAGGTGAAGCCTCCGACTGCGGCGCGGAGTTCGGAGTCGGCGAACTCGGTTCAGTATTCGGAGTCCTATTCCCAGGCAGCAAACCGTCAGCAGGAGGCGTGGGATTGGGATTAGGCGAACCCGATCCGCCCGGATTCCGCGTCCCCTGATTCTGGCCCGCTGGATTGGGCTGCGGCACCGGATCTCTCTGGCGCTGGACTTCCGGCACCGGCACCAAGAAAAACGCCATCGCCGCCAAAGCCAAACTCGACACCCCCACGACAGCAGGCAAACTCCGCTTCGCCAAAGGTTCGGCCGACTTGATATAACGCTTGGAAATTGGGGTTAATTGCAGCGACAATTCCGGCAGCGTCTGGGTGTCGGCAAAAAATTGATCGATCGCCTCTACCAAGTCAAATAGCTGTACCGTCGTCAAATCAACTTTTGCCGACAGTTCTGTTTTTTGATCGATTTGGGTTGCGCTGCCTGTGGAGGCGGGTAGAACGGTCAATCGGTGCAAATTCCCGTCAATTCTGTGTAACTGCACCATACCCACATTCGGGCCGTAGCGATCGGGATAATGCACTCCGCTCATAAATTCTTGGGCGTAGCTGCTGACGGCCCTCACCAAGCTTTCAAAAAACTCCCGCCCCCCCGTCAGGGGCTCGCCGAGACCTTTCACATAGCATTCAGCGCTCATTAATATGGAAAGCACCGGCCGTATATCTAACTGGCTGGCTGCCGATCCATCGCTCAACCCTTCTAGAACTAGGGTGCAATTTGGCAGACTGTACTGACGCCTAATAGTCATTTTTTATTCAACTTCTCCATCAAACAGGCTAACCCAGAAGCGCTGCATTCCGGCTGTGCCTGTACAAAATAGCAGTTTACTCAACAAGTTCAAAGCTAGTTCGTTGAGCTTGTCGTCGGAATCGTAAGCTGCAACTAGCGATCGCTTGGGGTTCATACGCGATCGAAAATGAGCTCGAAAGCGTTCTAAATACTCGGCAAGCTGCAAGTTCTCGCTGAGGGGGATATTTCTCGATCGCAACTGCTGCGAGTCTAGCAGCAACTGGCGAATTGTGGCGGTTAACTTACGCGCCATATTACAGGCGATCGCCACCAGCGCTTTTGCCTCCACAATGGTAAGGGAGCGGCGCTGGGTATAGCGTCTCAGCGGGTTAGTATTACGCATCAGCCAAAGGGCAACCCGATTTTTGATAATTGATTCCAATTCCAGGTCTTTTGACACTGCCAGCATTTCTTCGGCACCTCCGAGATACAAGGCTTCGATCGCCAGCAACATCAAGTCAATTTGCAATCTGGCCCGGCGGGGACACCCGCCATCGTTCGGCGACAAGTCTGGCAAACTGTCTAAAATCAACGGGTTTGACTGGGTAAGCGAAGTTTCTGACGGCATTAAGATCACGGCAACATCCATTCCAAACAAACTATACGGGTATGTGGGGTATCGGGCATGACAAATTCAGAACCGACGACTCCTCAGCGATACTTTATTTCGATCGTTGACTTTTATGTATATCTTTACAATCTAGCAGCAACCGACCGTCGCGGGCGAGTTCCGGCGAGAGTTCGATCGCCCGTATCTGAAATTATAATTTTTCCAGGGTCGCGCTGTAGTTCCCGAAAGCGAGCGGGACGATCGCACCCTCGACATCCTTCCGACCTAACCGGATTTAATATCACAGAGTCGGAAACTGACAATGAATGTGACAATTATCGATCCCAATAGGGATCGATCAATGCTCATTCTTCTGGGGTTTCGGCGGCGCTTCTTTTTGAGCCGTAAAATCAGTAGCCCCCGCCTTATCAGTTAGACTAATTTTTCCCTTGAGGCTTTCTCCCTCCACAATTCCTCGCATTCTAACAGAACTGTTTTGACCCGTTGCTGTGGCATCGCGGCAACCCGTTAAATTAGGAACCGCACCCGACAAACTCAATCCTTGAGTTTCCCATTTGCCATGTAGAGAAGGTGTGTCCTCGGCTCTTTTTTCGCGATCGCCCTCGTTAGTACCCGATCGCAAATTACCGCTCAAATAAACACCCGATTGCTCGATTGTCAATACCAAAACATCAGATTTCAGACATTCGGGCAAACTGTTAGGATCGAAGCGATAATTTCCCGCAATTGCCGGAGGAGCGTTTAAATTTGCTTCCCCATAAGCAGTTACTACTTTAAACAGCAGTGAAACTGAGCCGATCGCAATCCCGTAAAATGCCAGCGATTTAAGGCTTAAATGATTCATAATCTTGGTAATTAGTAATTGGGAATTGGGAATTGGGCATTGGGCATTGGGAATTGGGAATTGGGAATTGGGAATTGGGCATTGGGCATTGGGCATTGGGAATTGGGAATTGGGAATTGGGCATTGGGCATTGGGCATTGGTACTAACTCACCAATAACCAATAACTAATAACAACTGCCAACTGCCAACTGTCAACTGTCAACTGTCAACTGTCAACTGTCAACTGCCAACTGTCAACTGCCAACTGCCAACTGCCAACTGCCAACTGTCAACTGCCAACTGTCAACTGACTACATTTGAGGAAGTACCGAAGCCAAGTGCGATCGCGCTTTAACGTAACACCGTGCAATCAGCAGCGAAGAATGACACTGCACCGCCAATTCATCAGTATACTGTCCCAAAGTTTGGCGCTCAATTCCCCACTCCCGACTCGTACCCGCAATAGTCAAATCAGCATTAGCAGAAGCAGCAATCACCGCTTGAATTGGCTCAGCAGCCTCCACAATTGGAGTTTCAATGCGCGATCGTACCTCAACCGGCAACTGTTCCATCACTCGTTGAAACTCGTAACTCAGCTCGTTTCCAGATTCCCCGTCAACCGCCACCCGCAGCACCGTCAAACGGCGTTCCTCGCTATTAACTAATAGTCTCAGCGCCAATTCTAACCCCAAATCATCATGAATATTTGCCGCGTAAGGTACTAACAAGTTATTCAATTTTTCCCGACCTCTGTCAACAAAAATTGCTACATCCACCTTAGCATTGCTGAGAATTTGGCCGACACGTCCTCCCAAACGGTTGCTGCTAAAAGTCGGCCTGTGCCATCCTACCAAAATCAAATCCGCGCGATCGATTTCCGCAATTTGTGCCGTTTCCCGCGCCACATCATTAGTAACCCGAATGATGGGATGTACGAATTTTCTCGCCTCTGCCAGTTCCAAACTATCAATCAATTCTGATAATTTCGAGTGGCGTTCTTGAATAATGCGATCGGCTTCTGCAGGCGTACTTTCAAATGCATAGTCATCATTTAATTCTATCAAACTCAGAGGATGAACCGCCGCCGACTTTAAATCATCACCGCCCATACCAGCAGCCGGCTGCGCCAGCGCTACCGCTAGTCGCAGTAAACCTTTCTGCGTGCTGGGATTGGCAACAGGTACTAAAATTCGATAAGTGTGCAGCAATTTGTTAGCAATTTCTTCGCTGCTGTCACCACTTTGTGAATCTTCTAATTCTGAATCCTCAGAGTTAACTTCTGAAATATCTAATCTAATTAACCGTTTTGGATAAGTCCACTCCAACAGCGGCGAAGTCATAAAAGTTGTCACTAAAGCCATGATGACTAACATTGTAAATAGTAGCGGCGAAACTACACCCAGAGAAAGACCGATATTCAGCACAATTAGTTCAGTCAAACCGCGAGTATTCATCATCCAACCAAGCGCAGAAGCTTCCCGGTTGCTAATGCCGCAGACTCTAGCAGCCGCATAAGTGCCGACGTATTTGCCGACAATTGCTACTCCCAAAACTGCGGCGCACAGCAGCCATAATTCGGGACTGTTGAGCAGGCCGATTTGAGTACGCAAACCGCTGTAAGCAAAAAAGATTGGCAGCAGAAATATTAGGACAAAATCTTCGGTTTTTTCAGCTAATTCTCTGGTGAGTCCGGCATTTTTTGGCATTGCAGCCCCAAGCAAAAATGCACCGAAGATTAAATGAATGCCGATCAATTCAGTAATTAAGGCAGAAGCTACAACTCCCATGTAAATTCCCGCCAGCACTAACTGCGTTAATCTGCCCGTGCGGTTGTAGTGCTTGGAAAGCCGCTGCAAGAACCAGCGAACTACAGTCATCATGAAACCAATGTAAATTAAAGATGCAATAATGGTCGGCAAAGCGCCCAACATCGAATTAGTTCGAGTAACTGCGATCGCCACCGCTAACAAACACCACGCCGTTACGTCATCTACCGCAGCGCAAGTCAGGGCCAGCGTCCCCAATTTTGTATTCTGCAAGTTGTGCTCGGTAATAATTCTTGCCAGCACCGGAAAGGCCGTAATTGACATCGCAGCGCCCAAAAACAAAGCAAAGGCGGTAAAGGAAACGCTATTATTTGAAACGATCGGATACAGCAGCAGTGCTAGGATGCTTCCCAGGGAAAACGGCACTAAAATGCTGACGTGGGAAGTTAAAATTGCTATATCTAAATTGCTTTTGAGATACTTGGGATTCAGTTCCAAACCAATTAAAAACATGAAAAATATTAGCCCCACTTCAGATAGGACGTTGAGGAATGGAACGGCTTCGGCGGGAAAAAGTGCTGTTGCTAAATCTGGTGCAATTAAGCCCAACAGAGAAGGGCCGAGCATAATTCCTGCGACAATCTCTCCAATGACTTGAGGTTGTTTGATCGATCGAAATGCTAAACCGACAAGTCTCGAAAGTGCGATCACAATTAGAACTTCAAGCAAGACGAGAATGGGGATGGGCATGGCGTTTTTAGCTTTGGGATTTTTGCGGATCGAGAGGGCAGGCTACTAAAGCTGACTGAATTGCCGATCGAAAAAATGGATACCAGCTCGATCGAAGGTAAAAGGCGCCAGAGGCACCAACAACGCCATTCTCTCACAAGCAAGCGAACAAAGGCTTTGGCAACCTCCCACCTAGATTTTTCGTTTTTAAGAAGCGCTTGCGAGTAACTCTAACCGCATCGTGCACACCCCGCACCCAACCCGCCCATTAAATCTCACATCCGAGTGCCAAGCCAACCCTACAGATATCAGATTGTTAGAAAAAGTAGCGCGCGCTGTGATAAACTAGAAAAGTTGTTTAAATTCGCACATCCGGGTTTTCGGGTGTTTCGAGGGCGCAAGCCTTGAGAAATACTACCGGGTGGAGGATTAACCCGAATACAGGAGTTCAAAATACAATGCCAGTAGTCAGTTTGGCTCAAATGCTAGAGTCAGGAGTTCACTTCGGACACCAAACCCGTCGGTGGAACCCGAAAATGGCTCCCTACATTTTTACAGAGCGCAACGGGGTTCACATCATCGACCTCGTGCAAACCGCTCAGCTTATGGAAGATGCCTACGAGTACATGAGAGTGGCCTCGGAAAAAGGCAAAAAGTTTTTGTTCGTGGGTACGAAGCGCCAAGCTGCCGGGATTGTAGCCCAAGAAGCTCAACGCTGCGGCGCTTACTACGTCAACCAGCGCTGGCTTGGTGGAATGCTCACCAACTGGACGACGATTAAGTCGCGAGTCGAGCGCCTCAAGGATTTGGAGCGCCGCGAGGAAATCGGTGCTCTCGATATGTTGCCGAAAAAAGAAGCTTCGGTGCTGCGCCGAGAAATGGCAAAACTCCAGAAGTATCTGGGCGGAATCAAAACTATGCGTAAGATTCCTGACGGAGTGGTGCTGGTAGACCAACGCCGCGAGTATAATGCTGTGTTGGAATGCCAAAAGTTGGGAATTCCCATCGTCTCTCTGTTGGACACCAATTGCGACCCGGATTTGGTTGACATTGCGATTCCGGCAAATGACGATGCTATTCGATCGATCAAGCTGATTGTCGGCAAGTTGGCTGATGCCATTTACGAAGGTCGTCACGGTCAGCAGGGCGGCGACGCTGACGAAGACTACGACTACGAAGGTGGTTATGAAGGCGCTGAATATGATAGCGAAATCGAAGAATTGGATGACCCCAATTATGTAGATCCCGACGAAGCTGAGGCTGAAAGCGAAGAAACCGAAAGCTAATATTGCGATCGGAATTTAACACCAGGAAATTAAAAATTAAAGATTAAAAATTAAAAATAATTATTATTTTTAGTTGGATATTTTTAATTTTTAATTGTACATGGCACGAGTCTAAGTCATTAGTATAATTCTGGCAAAAGCATTCATTGTGTTAGTGTTAGCACCAAAATTAATTATGGTGCTACACGTACAAAGTCGGTACTAAGATCGAGTGGGTATTTATTCACTTTGGTCTAATCATTAACATTAAAATTAGTGACTAATGACTAATGACTGATGACTGGTGACTAATGACTAATGACTAATAACTAATTTTGATTGGGAACTTAAGGAAGATGGCGGATATATCTGCAAAACTTGTTAAAGAACTGCGCGAGAAAACCGGCGCGGGCATGATGGACTGCAAAAAAGCCCTGGTTGAAAACGATGGCGATATCGAAACATCCATTGAGTGGCTGCGGAAAAAAGGTCTGGCTTCGGCAGGTAACAAAGGTGGACGAGTTGCCTCAGAAGGTATAGTAGGCAGCTATATTCACACCGGCGGCCGCGTCGGCGTGTTGGTGGAAGTTAACTGCGAAACCGATTTTGTCGCCCGCCGCGAAGATTTCCAAACTTTGGTACGCAATATTGCAATGCAAATTGCAGCTTGCCCAAATGTGGAATACGTGAAAGTTGAAGATATCCCCGCCGAAATTGTCGAAAGAGAAAAGGCAATTGAAATGGGCAAGGATGACTTGGGCAACAAGCCGGACAACATCAAAGAAAAGATTGTTCAAGGGCGGATTGAGAAGCGCATGAAAGAGTTATGTTTGATGGATCAGCCTTTTATTAGAGATCAGAATATCTCGGTGGAAGAGTTGGTGAAACAAACGATCGCCCAAATTGGCGAAAATGTCCAAGTGCGCCGCTTCGTGCGTTTTGTCTTGGGCGAAGGCATTGAAAAGGTAGAAGCTAACTTTGCCGATGAAGTGGCAGCCCAAATGGGTGCTAAATAATCCCAAATTAAGATTGAGAATTAACAATTTAAAATGTGAAAAATTAATTTTTCACATTTTAAATTGTTAATTTTTACAGGACTTATGGACAGACTATATTTGTATGAGGTACACTGCAAACCTTGCTACTACAGACAGATAGCGTAAAAATTGTAAAAATTTAAAACTTGCGTAAATCCTATTTTAATTTTATACGAGAGATATGGTGCGACCAAGAGAGCGAATAGAGCAAGATTTGGCAGGACTCGAAGAGGCTTTAGCAGCCTTGACTTTGGAGTTTCGCAGTACCTACGAAGGTTATTTAACTGCGTTGGGACAAGCGGTGCGGCAGCAGTTAATTTTGGCTTGCTATCACCTTTGCACTCAAGCAGTACCGGAGTCGTTTCTTAAGTTGTCCTTCGAGGGGAGGCAAAAAATGCAGCAGTCTGTAAGGGATTTGGCTGCGGCGTCGGAGGAAAAATTGCGATCGCTGGTGACTGAATTAGAAGCAGAGGAAGAAATAGAGGAAGAGGAAGAGGAAGAGGAAGAGGAAGACGAAGACGAAGACGAAGACGAAGACGAAGACGAAGACGAAGACGAAGACGAAGAGGAAGAGGAAGAAGAGGAAGAAGAGGAAGACGAAAAGGAAAAAAACCAAGTTTCCGCAATTAACTATCTATTTTCATTGGCAAATTATCAATTGCCAAACGCCAATTCCCCTGAAAGTTTGGCACGCTGGCAAAAGAGTATTGAAAAGTCGATCGTCCATATACTCAAGCTGCTTTCTCGCGACACCAACCGCTTGCTGCAACAGTCGGGAATCTTGCCGAGTCAATTGCCAGAACCGGTTCTAGAAGCTGCTTCTGGTGCTGAATCCTCCGGCGATAGTGTTGCTGGGCCGCCTAACTTATTAAACTTAATCATTGAAACCGATGCCTCATCAGCATCGCGAAAATTGGCAGCAACCTTTAGTAGTAGGGCCCTGCACATTACAGCGATTAAACTGCGGCTATCGGAAATAGAGTTTGCCGATGCGGGAACCTCGGCTTGGCGCCAGCAAATTCGTAACCTGTCTGTAAAGTTGAACTCGCTGGGCCGCGATTACCAGAAAAAGCAGCGGGAACTCGCTGTGGCGGAGGCTGAGTCCGCTTGGAGATCGAGTTGGTTTGAAGATTAGTCAGTTGTCAATTGACAGTTGTCAGTTGTCAGTTGTCAGTTGTCAGTTGACAGTTGTCAGTTGACAGTTGACAGTTGACAGTTGTCAGTTGTCAGTTGTCAGTTGTCAGTTGTCTGGAATTCTTGAGCTATGATTAATAACTAATGACTAATGACTAATGACTAATGACTAATGACTAATGACTAATGACTGATGACTGATGACTAATTACTAATGACTGATGACTAATAACCAACCCGAATGGCAGCGATTGCAAAAAGCTCTTTCAGTAGAAGCCGATCGCGGATTTAACGACATCCAAGGCAGTCAATACCGCTTCAGCGAGTTTCTCGGCCTGAGTTTGAGACAGTTGGCAGGTTCTGTAGCAGGTTCTTCGCGCGATCGAGCTAGACAACTAGCCGCTGAATTTGACATCTACCCTCAGAAAGATCTCGAACAGCGCCAACATTCGATCGCCATTACGGTCAGTTTTCTGAGACAAATGGAGCAAGTTTGGGAACAAGAAACTCGCCACCAAGAAGAACAGGCAGGACAAGTCAGACCCGCAAACGCTTCTGAACCAACCGCCCCAGCAGTTTCCGTTCCCCGAACTGCACCCCTGAGTACAGCACCCCCACCCCCCAGCCTGACTCTAGACCAACAGTTAACCCGCGTCACCGGCATCGGCCCTGCCAACGGCAACCGCTTGGCAAAACTGGGTTTATACACTGTATATGACTTGCTTTACTACTATCCACGCAACCACATCGACTATGCAAAGCAAGTACAAATTCGCGAGCTAGTAGCCGGGGAAACTGTAACTTTAATCGCTGAAGTAAAGCGCTGCAATTGCTTTTCTAGTCCAAAAAATAAGAAGTTAACCATATTAGAAGTAATTTTAAAAGACCGCACCGGAGAAATAAAAATTAGTCGTTTTTTTGCAGGGCCTCGCTACAGCAATCGCGGCTGGCAAGAATTCAAAAAGCGCGAGTATTGTACCGGTGCAGTGCTAGCAGCTTCGGGCTTGGTGAAGCAGGGTAAATATGGAATTACTTTAGAAAATCCCGAGTTAGAAGTATTAGACGACTCCGGCGGTGCGATCGAATCGATGAAAGTCGGCCGCCTGATACCTGTTTATCCGCTGACTGAGGGGGTGGATGCCGGTTCGGTGAGGCGATCGATCTTAGCTGCAATGCCGGCGGCGAAAATGTTGCCAGAATCGCTACCGGAGGATTTGCGCGAGCGTTACAGTTTAATGGGTTTAGCGGATGCTGTGACTAATATTCACTTTCCGCTCGATCGAGATTGTCTCGCCGCCGCCCGCCGCCGCTTAGTTTTTGACGAATTTTTCTACCTGCAATTAGGCCTTTTAAAGCGTCGCCAAACCCAAAGAAAAGCTCAAGCTAGTGCAGTCATCCTTCCTAGTGGCAAATTGATCGAACATTTTTATGAAATCTTGCCTTTTGCCTTGACTAATGCTCAGGAAAGAGTCATCAATGACATCCTCAACGATTTAGCTTCGCCGCAACCGATGAACCGATTAGTGCAAGGCGATGTCGGGGCTGGCAAAACTGTAGTCGCCGTAGTCGCAATGCTAGCAGCAATTCAATCCGGCTATCAAGCCGCTTTGATGGCACCGACAGAAGTTTTAGCAGAACAGCATTACCGCAAATTGGTAGGTTGGTTTAACTTGATGCACTTGTCTGTCGAACTGTTAACTGGTTCGACAAAAGTAGCAAAGCGCCGCGAAATTCACAGCCAGTTAGAAACCGGAGAATTGCCTGTTTTAGTGGGAACTCACGCGCTGATTCAAGATACGGTGAATTTCCATAAATTGGGTTTGGCGGTAATTGACGAACAGCACAGATTCGGTGTGCAGCAGCGCGCTAAGTTGCAGCAAAAAGGCGAAGCTCCACACGTTTTGACGATGACGGCAACTCCCATTCCCCGGACGCTGGCGCTGACGCTGCACGGGGATTTAGATGTGAGTCAAATTGATGAACTTCCCCCCGGTAGGCAGGCGATTCAAACCACTGTACTGTCTGCCAAAGAACGTATTCAAGCTTACGATTTGATTCGGCGGGAAGTGGCAAGCGGGCGTCAAGTTTATGTGGTGCTGCCGCTGGTGGAGGAGTCGGAAAAGTTGGACGTGCGATCGGCAATTGAGGAAAAAGAGAAACTTGAAAAAAGTGTATTTCCTGAGTTTAAGGTGGGTTTGCTCCACGGTAGGATGAGCAGTGCTGACAAAGATGAGGCAATTACTAAATTTCGGGACAAAGAAACTGATATTTTAGTATCTACTACTGTGGTTGAAGTGGGAGTAGACGTGCCGAATGCAACGGTAATGCTGATTGAAAATTCTGAGCGTTTTGGACTGTCGCAACTGCACCAGTTGCGGGGGCGAGTCGGTCGGGGGCGCGATCGTTCTTATTGTTTGTTAATGCCCGGTTCTAAGACTGCGGAAGCTATGCAGAGAATGAAGGTTTTAGAACAATCTCAAGATGGTTTTTTTATTGCGGAAATGGACATGAGATTGCGCGGGCCCGGTCAGGTTTTGGGAACTCGGCAGTCGGGTTTGCCGGATTTTGCTTTGGCGAGTTTGGTGGAGGATCAGGAGGTTTTGGAGTTGGCGAGGGCGGCGGCTCAAATGGTAATTGAGAATGATGAAAGTTTGAATCAGTGGCCGGTGGTGCGCGATGAATTGGAGCGGAGATATCAGCGGATGATGAGTGGGTCGATTTTGACTTAGACGGCGGTTGAAACCGCGTCTACAAAAACGAAGTCCGCCTCCGCGGACTGAATAAAATAACGCAATTTAAATCGCCAGGTCTTCAACCTGCGGAGGCAGGTTTTGTGTAGACGCGGTTTCAACCGCCCGGTCTTCTCCGACCAAAGAAACCGGGTTTTTCAGCTTTGTCTGGGTTATTTTTATGAATTATCATGGTTCAAGCACTTATTGACCCAAGAATCCTTCGCAGGAATGACGAGGAAGTGTCAAAATTAAGATAGTCCTGCCAGAAACAGGGAAAAGGAAATCCGGCCTGTACTGGCCTTACCAGGCAACATTGATTCCTCGCTTGTCACGCTTGCAGGTGGTCGCCGACGGTTCGTCGCATTTAATCTCAACAGTAATTATGAAAGATCTCACTCGTTATCGAAATATCGGCATCTTCGCCCACGTAGATGCTGGCAAGACCACCACAACAGAAAGAATCCTCAAACTGACAGGTAAAATCCACAAAATTGGTGAAGTTCACGAAGGCGCGGCGACTACTGACTTCATGGAACAGGAGCAAGAGCGCGGTATTACGATTCAGTCCGCTGCTACCACCTGCTTCTGGAACGAGCATCAGCTCAATATCATTGATACTCCCGGACACGTCGATTTTACGATCGAGGTTTACCGTTCGCTGAAAGTTCTCGATGGTGGCATCGGCGTGTTCTGCGGTTCCGGTGGAGTTGAACCGCAATCTGAAACCAACTGGCGCTACGCTAACGATTCCAAAGTCGCTCGCATCGTCTACATCAACAAGCTCGATCGCACAGGTGCAGATTTTTACCGCGTTGTCAAGCAAGTTGATAAAATCCTCGCAGCTAAGCCGATGGTGATGGTATTGCCGATCGGCATAGAAGAAAAGTTTTGCGGCGTAGTCGATTTGCTGACCCGCAAAGCCTGGATCTGGGATGACTCCGGCGACCCGATGAACTACGAAATCAAAGATGTCCCCGCCGATATGGTCGATGATGTCGAAAAATACCGCGAACAGTTGATCGAACTGGCCGTCGAGCAAGACGACGCTCTGATGGAACAATATCTCGAAGGCAACGAACCGAGTATTGACGACCTGAAGCGCTGTATTCGCAAAGGTACTCGCGATCGGGCATTTTTCCCCACATACTGCGGCTCATCGTTTAAAAACAAAGGCGTGCAGTTGGTTCTCGATGCTGTAGTTGACTACCTGCCGAACCCGATGGAAGTCACACCGCAGCCAGAAGTCGATCTCGATGGCGAAGAAACCGGCGAGTTTGCGATCGTCGATCCCAACAGGCCGTTGCGGGCACTGGCGTTTAAGATCATGGACGATCGCTACGGTGCTCTAACCTTCACGCGCCTGTACTCCGGTAAGCTGTCTAAAGGCGACACCGTACTCAACACCGCCACAGGCAAAACCGAGCGCATCAGCCGTTTGGTGGAGATGCACGCCAACTCTCGCGAAGAAATTGAATCCGCGCAAGCAGGGGACATTGTGGCGATCGTCGGCATGAAAAATGTCCGCACCGGACACACCATCTGCGACCCCAAAAATCCCGCAACCCTAGAGCCGATGGTATTCCCCGATCCCGTCATTTCGATTTCGGTCAGACCGAAGGTGAAAGGCGGCGAAGAAAAAATGGGAGCAGCCCTCACCAAGATGGTACAAGAAGACCCATCCTTCCACATGGTGACGGATCAAGAAAGCGGCGAAATGATTCTGAAGGGGATGGGCGAGTTACACCTCGACATCAAAGTAGACATTCTCAAGCGCACCCACGGCGTCGAAGTAGAAGTCGGCGAACCGCAGGTAGCCTACCGCGAGTCAATTACCAAGCGCCTCGAAGACGATTACACCCACAAAAAGCAATCAGGTGGTTCCGGTCAATTCGCCAAAATCGGCTACGTGATCGAGCCTGGTGAGCCTGGAAGCGGCTTCATATTTGAGTCAAAAGTGACGGGTGGTAGCGTGCCGAGAGAATATTGGGCATCCGTGGAAAAAGGCTTTGAAAGCTGCATCGACAAAGGCGTCTTGGCCGGATTCCCCTGCCTAGACTTGAAATTCACGCTTCTAGAAGGCGGTTTCCACCCCGTTGACTCGTCAGCGATGGCATTTGAAATTGCGGCCAAAGCGGCCTATCGGCAGTCTTTGCCGAAAGCTGGCCCTCAGTTGCTCGAACCGATTATGAATGTCGATGTATTCACTCCAGATGATTACATGGGCGACGTGATCGGCGACCTCAACCGCCGCCGGGGGATGATGAAATCTCAGGAGACAAGCCAGACAGGAGCACGGATCAAGGCAGATGTGCCGTTGAGCGAAATGTTTGGTTACATTAGCGACTTGCGTACTATGACATCTGGGCGCGGCCAGTTTTCCATGTCCTTCTCGCACTATGCTCCTTGTCCGAGCAACATCGCTGAGGAAGTGATCAAGGAAGCGAAAGAGCGTCAAGCTGCGAAGTAGTGTATTTGACTCCTGGTAGGTGCTATCTGGAGTCAAACAGAAAAATTAGATCCCCGCTTTTTGAAGAAATCGGGGATCTAATTTTTGTAAACTATCGGTTAGAATAAGTCAACAAAACATATTAGATAGTAGAATCACGAGCAGACTTCAACAACATCTTGATTTGTTCAAGACTTAATGGTGGTGAACTACGATGAATCATAGCGTGACAATTTGGGCAAACAGGACGCAAATCTTTTATAGGGTCAATTTCATACTCTTCTGCAATTTCTGAAAGGGGTTTTAGATGATGAACATGAATGAAACCTTTTCCCAGTTGCCCAAAAGCTCTGCCAAAATCGAAACCACAAATAGAGCAAGTTGAACCGTAATAATCAATACATTTTTGCCTAGCTTTAGGCTCTCGTTCATAGGCGTTGACTGAAACTTGCCGTACTGCCCCCTCACGAAATGTTTGTACTAAATCTACTTCATCAGGAAAGAATTTAGTAGGAGTTACAGATTCCTGAACTTGAAGCGGATTTTGCCAATCCCACAAACATTTTAGGTATTCCTCAAAACGATCTTCCTCACCAAGAAACACATTTATTGCAGCACGAAAGATCGCAAAGAGTTCGACAAAGTTATCAATCACTGGCTGAGCTGCATCTAGGTCTTTAATAGGAAGAACTAGATGTGGACTCGTAATAGAGGTAGCTTGCCACTCTCGTTCAGGAACTAATTGCATCTTGTTAATTAACTCATCATACTCTAACTTTTCAGGTTCTCCCGGTGCAATAGCCTCAGAGTAAAGTTCATATCCACCCTGCTCCAAAATCCGAGTAACATCTTCCACATGGTTCTTCAAAACTTGGACAATCGGATTGGCTTCTAGCCCTCTTAATCCAAAAAATTTCACACATAAACTATCAGAAGTACACTCGAATCTCAGTTGAAAAATCCAAAGTTTTCCTTTTATAGCCAAGCCAGCGGTTGCTAGTTTGAAGGGCATTGTTTTCTTGGATTCAGGGCGATGAGCTGGTGTAGTCGTTATTCGGCAATCTGAGAGTACATCTGTGCCATAAACTTGGTGAATAAGGTCACAAGCTTGTTCAATGAGTATTTTAAGCTTAGGTACAAGTAATTCTTTTAGCTTATCAGCACGCTCTCGATTGTCTTCGACTGAGAAGAGATATTGTTCAGCAGACCCTATCAGTGGCAAGTCAACGATTTGTGACAATTTATATTTATTCTTCGACATGACAAGTGCAACGAAAACTAATCTATATTTTAGCTTTTTTTTCGACATATCCTAAAATAGGTCATGCTTCCCCGGCTCCTAAAACTTGTGCTGTGGTGAGTTTCAGCCTTGTAGGGTGCGTCAGTTAGAATAGTTACGGGACAAGGGAAACGCTTATGGACTGACGCAGCCTACTATCGTCTTTTAAATGCCGAACAGCTTATGACTCAAATAAATCCCGATCGCACTGCTGGTACAATTGCGATCGACGTTTGCGCTCAATCAAACGGGCAGTATCTTTGTCAGATATCGTCATCTCTGAGCGATCGCCCTGATGATACCATGAATTTTTACGGACAAACGAAAGAACACGCGATCGCGATCGCCCTGGAAAATTTAGCATCTCGCTACCGCCAGCAAGCCGAAGACTCTCAAAATATAGATTGGGATGCGGTGGAAATTTCGGATTCGGGAGTGCCGATTGAAAAGCGTTATCACGTAATTTTGCACTACGAACGAATTGCTAAAGATGAATCTAAGTTTGAGGCAATGCACAATACAATGATGGGAAATACAGTAGTTGAAAATGCCAAAATTTCAATAATTGAGATCGATCCCGATATCGAAATCGAGGCCAGAGGGCTATCAAAATATTGAGCCCTCGGAACTTAGGTGCAGATGGGCATCTTACCCTACGCATCAACGATCGAAACGTGAGTTTGAGGCGGCGATCGACTAGAAGCGCTCGCATAATTTCAAATCCCCAAAATTTCTTTTCTATTACTCCCCCGCAAAATCTGCCCTAAACTTCTCCACAACTCGATTCAACTCAACTGAATGAGAAGCTTTAAATAAAATCCGATCGCCCTTTTCGACAAATCCCAACAACCGCTTTGCTAAATCTTCCCGCCCATCCTTGGCTGTAATATCTCCTACCTGCACAAAAGGCAAACCAGCCGCACCCGCCGCCATCGCCGCTGCTTCCTCAAAATCAGCAAAAATAAACAAAGCATCAAGCTGCAAATCTCGCGCCGCCCTTCCCACTTGTCGGTGAAATTCGATCGCCCTATCGCCCAATTCCTTCATCGTTCCCAACACCGCAATCCGGCGCTTTCCTGGAGTATCTGCTAACAGTCTCAGGGCTGCCAACATCGACTCCAAACCAGCATTGTAAGTCTCATCCAAAATCACAATATCCTGCGGCAAATCGTAGCGGCGCGCCCGTCCATCCGGTAACTGCACAGACAAACCTTGCTTTAAAACTTCCCAATCAATACCTAACACTTTTCCTACCGCCAAAGCTGCTAAATAATTTAGAGCATTGTGTCGTCCCGGCAGCGGCAGCGGCAATTCTATACCTTCTATAAGTATTGTATCATGATTGAGCAATTCTCCGCACAAATCCCCGCCTTCTAAACCATAAGTTAAAGTTTTTCCCTGCCAAACTTTGGCCGCAGTTGCGATTAATCTGTCACCATCGTGATTGAGAATAGCAATGCTATCTTTAGGCATTTCGGCTAACAACTCGCACTTAGCTTGGGCGATCGCCTCTTCCGAACCCAATCGCCCGATATGCGCCGTTCCTACATTAGTAATTACCGCCACAGTAGGACGCGCAATTTGCGACAGCAGCGCAATTTCGCCACTCCCGCGCATTCCCATTTCAATTACAGCATAATTGTGGGTCGGCGAAAGCTCCAACAGAGTTTTTGGTACGCCAATTTCATTGTTGTAGTTATATTGAGTTTTAAGAACATTTCCCTTCGTTGACAAAACCGCCGCAATTAACTCTTTAACAGTAGTTTTACCTACAGAACCAGTAACAGCAACTATAGGTATACTGAATTGGTCACGCCACCAACGGGCGATCGACTGATAAGCTTTTAAAGTATCGTCCACGCGCAACACCGGAAAATTAGGCAATTCCTCTTGCCAATCTCGATCGACAATCGCTGCTATCGCCCCCAAATCCAGAGCTTTTGCCACAAATTGATGGCCGTCAAAATTGTCTCCCCGCAGCGCCAAAAATACTTCACCCCCCTCAAGAGTGCGCGTATCTGTGGCAATACCTGTCCCTAAAGTTGTCAAAACGCCCTCAGACAGAGCAGGCCAAGGTACAGTTAAAATTTCAGCAAGTTGGGCGATACTTACGCGACAAACCATAACCAGCACTCACATTTCAAATAATTATTTTCACAGCTAATTCTACCTCGCCCAACCTCAAATTCAACTGACAGCCGGCTGCGGATCAGGATTGACCTTGATCATCGTAATACTAAATCGTCCCCTCACTAAGAAATTATCCCGTACCCACCCACAATCTTTACCAATACTTTACAAAGTAGATGGTGATTTAAGGCCTTGCTAATTACCAACAATTCATGCCATGCTGGTGTTGGTAAATAGTTTAACTAAGCAAAAAATATCGATCGGCTTAAGCTGCTGACAGCTTCTACCCATAAGCCTCATCCGACGAGAAGCTCGGTTGACTCAATTGTTGCGATTCATTGGCCAATTCATCAAGATAATAGCGCTGAAAGCTCCTGCCCCAGCCTCGGAGGGTTAATCCACAGTGAACGACTACAACAGACAAAGCCACGAAGAAGAACAGCTACTTTACAAGCATTGGCTAGAGTTGGTACAACGAGAGCAGCCGGCCGAACTCATCAGCCGCTTTCGCACTTTGTTTGTCCAGGGTACCGGATATCCCGATCGCTCCGTCGCCGACGCACTCGAAAAAATAGCACGATCAGAACACGCTGAACAAGAATTCAAATACATCCTCAACCGCTGCTGCCACATCCTGATCAACCGCTGGCAAACTTACCCCAGCAAGCAAGCAGCCATCCCTGAATTGATCGCTCTGTTTGAAGAAGCGCCCAAAATATTATTTGGATACAATCGATTGGGGGGGCGAGGCTCCATTCCCCAATTAGTAAATCACTTTACCGAAAGCGAACAGTACCTCACCCTCAAACGCTTAGCCAAAGTCATAACTCACAGCAATGAAGATAGCAGCAACAGCAAAGCCCCTGCTACCCTTGCCCTCGGAACCTTAATTCCTCGCTACCCTTACCTCTACAAACACTGCCTCCTCAGCGACGATAGCACCTACGAACAGCAAAAAATCATTAAAAAAATCCAAGCTCAAAAGCAGCAGCAATTTGAGATCAATCTCTCACAATACGTCGCTCACCAAGTGAGAAAAGCCCAAACAGCGCGTCGAGAAACCTCAATTTCCTTTGGAAGATTTATACAACCTATAAAAAACCCAACGCTGTTGAGCGACCCCGAACTGTTTTTTGCCCTCAAGCAATTTGTCGGAAAAGTAGAGGGAGCCGATACCTACAGACAGCTAGCGGGCCGCTTCACGGCGAACGCCAGCACACATCAGTCCTACCGCTCTTTTAAAGACGACTTGTACGAATACCTGATTTCTTCTGTCACCGATGAGCGCTACGGCAAACGTCTCTTTAACGAAAAATTGTATAAGCAACTACAAAATACCCTGTCCCACAGCGATGATCAGAAATTCAATGAATTTTTAATGATCAGAACTTGCAGCCAGTTATTGAATTTTTTAGTAGTAGAGAGTCCTGTGCGGCCCAACCACTTTGTCTTCATCGACCTAATCTCAAACCTCGGGCCCACCCAAACCACAGGTTTGCTGCTGAAAATCGTACTAATTTGCGGCAAAGTCAAGCCCTACCTAGAAAAGCGGCTGGCAATTTTGTTCGGTCACTACGAACTCAGTACCCGAGAAGGCGTGGTGTGGTTAGTCAAAGCCCTGGAAAACGTAAACCTAGCTTTGAGTACCAACTTTGGCAAGGTAGACGTATCTTTCTTGCGGTGAGAGGGCGCCACAACTTTCTGTGCTTCCACTGCAGGCAAAACATCACACCGAGAAACCTGGTTTCTGAATACCCTAAAAGTTTTAGGTTTAATTAGAAGACTTAGTTAACTGCTGAAACCTATTCAAAAGACACTATTCTGTGTTAAAATCCCATGTGTATCAGATTCGGTTGCAGGCTTTGTTCATTGCTACAGAATTGTCTAAAAACTTGCCCTTCTGTATCGGCAGGGAACTCTCCGAAACTGAAATCTTTGCACTGTCTAAATTTTGGAGTTATTCCTCATGTCGATATACGTCGGTAACTTATCCTACCAAGTTACCCAAGAAGACATCACCACCGTCTTCGCCGAATACGGAACCGTTAAGCGAGTACATCTACCTACCGACAGAGAAACCAGTCGCCCCCGCGGCTTTGGTTTTGTAGAAATGTCCACAGATGCAGAAGAAGATGCAGCGATTGCTGCTCTCGACGGAGCAGAGTGGATGGGTCGCGACCTCAAAGTTAACAAAGCTAAGCCCCGTGAAGATGAAGGCGGCCGGGGCGGCGGTAACCGGGGCGGTGGCGGCCCAGGCAAATTTGGTCGCAGCGGAGGAGGCGGCGGAGGAGGACGTTATTAATTTCCTAGGATAAAGATTTGAGATTGGAGAGTTGAAATTGGCGCGAGAGCTCACCTAGCTCCGAACCACTTCCGGCCGTTCCGAACAACCTATGCTCTTCAAATTTCCATATCTACCCGATTAAATATACCAAAAAGCCAAGGGCCTAACCCTTGGCTTTTTGGTATGAGAGTTGACGGTATGAGTCTGAAACCGGCTGGGCGAATCCGTTGCAGTACCGTCAGGTTCTAATCGTCAGGTTCTATGCTGCTGCTCAATCCGTGATTATTGAGTGTTTCAGCGTAAAACTCAGCGTGTTCGAGAGCGCAAACAATCACCAATCCCATCCCGTTAGTATGGGCTTCCATCATCACATTTACCGCCTGTGGCTGAGTCAGACTTGGTACCGTCGCCATCAAAGTCTGCACCACGTACTCCATAGGATTGAAATCATCATTGTGCAGCAGGACGCGGTAGCGCGGTGCAAGCTTGCGGACTGTGGAAGGCTTTTGAATAATTTCGACAGACACTAATCTATACCTCCTGACTTGTAAAATGTTAAAATTTGTCAACAATCTTGAGCCGGATTCCTCCGCTGTGCAAGAGTATGTCACTTTCAGCTATTTTATTGAAATCTGAAAATTCAGACAAGGCAGCCCCTTGGTTGATCGCTCGCTGTGAACCCAACACCAAACCCACAGGGGGTGTCCTGGGTCCTCCGCAACCACCTTCCTAGCGCCATAATATTAGAAAGGCGAGATCGGTTAAAAATAACAAACTACTACCTGTTGAGTCTCCAGAACTGAGGGAACCTTATATGAAACGCAAACCTAAATCCTACAACGACGACAGATTCAGCGGCGACCCATCCCGGGGAGATGAAGACTCCGGCTCATTTGGCGGACAGTCGCGGCGTCAACCTCAGTCCGGTAAACCCTCTTTCCTCAATTCCGCCACCCTAGGGATTTTAACAGCCGTCTTTATTCTGGGAATTGGGATTGGCATTGCCTTTAGCTCCACAGCTACAATTAGCCCTGAGAACGTAGCCTCGCGTGAATTTATCGATCGCAGCGCCCCGAACCCAGAACTTTGCGTGCAGTTTGGAGCAAGCGCGATGGTGACAGATATGCGCCTCTACGTCACCCTCAACCCCTTCAACGTCTACATCTCGCAGCCAAGTATGCGCCCCGGATGCGTTTTGCGAACCAATAACTGGGCAATTCTGGAACAAAGAAAACTCATCAGCCAAGACCAAGTGCGCGATTGCAAAAATCGCATGAACACTTTTGGGTTCACCGGCCCCCTGGAAGCTCAACCCGAAATTAACTGTATCTACCAAAACGACGGCGCTAAAAACCTGTTCCTCAACCAACCGGGTTCGATAGCTCCAACCACGGAAGGTCAAAATTTCTAAATCCCCGATATAGCGGTTTTCAGTTGAGTCAATTACAGATATGGGGTAGGACTTTGGCAAAGCCTAAGTCCTTACTTTATTTCATAGAATGGAAAATTGCTCTAAGGAATGAGAATTAAATAACCTGCAATGCGATTTTCTTGTGGGATGGGCGTCTCGCCCGTCCCTTATAGACGGGCGAGACGCCCATCCCACAGGCTTAGGCAAATTATTTAATTCACAAACCGAACTGCGGGAAATCTTCGGTTAACTGAACTTGCAAAATTTGGCCGGGTTGAATCGTAGCAGGTTGAGGAGCCGCGACGTAAGTTGTAGCAACACCACCGGCTGCTCCCGCCAACAAACCGAGACCAGAAAAGCCGCTCAGCAAGAACAAAGCTAAGCCACCAATACCAGTATTTCGCAACAAACTGCGATCGGAAGGCTGAGGCCGTCGGCCTCCCACGGCTTGGGAGCGAGCCAAGAGAGGGATATTGCGGCCGTTCAGACTAATAGCTTCGACCACAAATCGACTACCGAGGTTGGTCGTTTCAAACCGACCGATGACAGGCGTATTAGCAGGTACGATCGTATTACCGCGACTGTCGAGAATTTCCCCTTGCAGCAGCAACACTTCCTCTCGGCTGGGCTTCGCTTGCAGCCGCAAAGCCCGATCGCCGGGGTATAGCAAACTGAGCTCCGTGCCCGCCGGCAACAAGACATTCGCCCCAGCTGCAGCCTGCAAAGGAGCATTTGAGCGGCCGCGAGGAAGTGGTTCACCAAAAGTAAGCGTCCGCTGTTGGGGTGCAGCAGCAGCCGTTATTTGAGGGGCTAGGCGGGGTACAGCAGCAGCTTGTACACGACGGCGTTCGTTAAGGCGAACATTGACTAAAGGCACTCTTAGAGGCCGGATTTGGTCATTTGAAGTTGACCGCGGCGAAAAACTTGTAGCGGGATTCGGGGAAGTAGGAGGTTCAGGCCGATCGACCTTTGGGACACCAGTTGAGTTGGAATCAGTCGGTGGCTGGTTTTGCGGTACTTGTATGGCAGGCTGGGGTTGAGTTTCGGAAGTTTCCATAATTGGAGTCGGTGCCATCGAAGGACGCAACACCCAGCGATTTTCTACCCCACTTTTTTGGAATAGAACTTGCCCTGGGCTGAAACCGACTCCAGGAGCCAAATTGACCAGAATTCTCGCCGTTCCCGGTTGAAGTTGACTCACCCCCACAGAACGCACTCTGCCTTGCGGATATAGCTGAGTTGCATCTACTCCGATCTCAGTATTGGGTAAATCCACAGCAATCTGAGACGGGTTGAGTAGAGAATATGTGGGGGTTGTTCCCTCTGGAAGAGTAATTTCTAGCTGATTTGTCGCCGGATCGAATTTCCAACTTGTGACTGTAGAAGCATTTGCTGGTTCCAGTGTTGCCGGCACTGTCGCAACTGCGACGACTGCTAGACTCAGACTCAGTGACTCCGCAAACAATCCCGCTGGTAGAGAATTAACAGTCAATTTTTGTAAGTCTTCCCAAAATCTTGGGAGTAATTTTTTGTATGGCATGGTGGCTGGCTGAAATTTTTGATCTGAAATAAATTATGGATGGGAAAATTTTGCCTTCGGATGACGCTGAAAGTTTAACATTATTGCGATATGAAAAATTTAACTAAATGGAAATTATTGCGATCGCGCTTCGTTCTTAACAACAAGTGGTGTCAGGTTAGACAAGATGAAATAGAATTGCCAAGCGGACAAATTATAGACGACTTTTTTGTTAATGTCCGACCCAATATCGTCCTCGTATTTGCGACGACAGAGCAGCAAGAACTTGTATTAGTGCGCCAATACAGGCACGGAGTAGGAGAAATTTTGCTGGAACTGCCTGCTGGATCTTTCAACCCTGCTGAAGAGAGCGGGAAATCGGCAGCCGCCAGAGAACTTGCCGAAGAAACGGGATATGTTGCTGAAGAATTGTTGGAACTAGCAACCTTATATGATAACCCCGTCAAAGACACCAATTCTATCTACCTATACTTTGCTAAAAATGTCAAGCTTATCAGCAAAGTACAATTAGATATTACAGAAGATATTGAAGTAGTTTTAGTTCCTATTGCTGAAGTCTTGTTGAAAATAAAAAACCGAGAAATTTGTGTAGCAGGAAGCATCGCAGCTATTTTTTTAGGATTAGATTTTTTGAATAAACAGCGGTAAGGTGCTGTGTGAATGAACCCTACACGCTGTTTTTTGTGATGCTTGTCTTAAGGAGCCAGAGTGAGAAAATCGAGAGAAGTCAGAGAATTATCAGCCCCAAAAACCTGAGCCAAAACCTCCCCAGTCTCCGCAACTTGTAGCAGCGTGCCATTCACCATCGGATTAATTTGCAAAGCCTCAAAACTCAAGCCACCAGCCAGAACAAACTTATCACTTCCTACGGAAAAATTGAGCACAGTATCCATACCGCTATTAGCGCTTAACACAAAGCGATCATTCCCAATACCCCCAATCAAAGTATCATCTCCCCCATCACCAAACAGCCAGTCATCTCCTGCACCCCCATTGAGAATATCGTGATCTTTCCCACCGTAAATAGTGTCATTACCCTGATCACCATTGAGAGTATCTTGACCCTCATTGGCGTATACCAGGTCATCGCCACTACCACCATTAATACAGTCTTGCTGACCGTCCTCACCCACAGCGCCTAGCAGATTTTGCCTGTGATCGCCAAAAATAGTATCATTACCTTCATCGCCACACAAAATATCGCTACCATCATCGCCGTACATCAAATCATCGCCCGCATCTCCCTGTACCACATCATCATCCTTGCCACCACGAAGGGTATCGTTACCAAAACCCCCATTGACAGAATCGGAACTCTCACCCCCATTGAGAAAATCATTTCCATCTCCCCCAAACAGCAAGTCGCGGCCGTTGGCATCCAACACTAACTCGTTTTGCAAACTACCGTAAAGCGAATCGTCCCCCTCATCCCCGACAATCGTGTCGGAACCGAGTTCACCCCAAATCCGGTCATGATCTTTGCCACCATAAACTAAGTCATTACCTTTGCCGGCAAAAATGCTGTCGTTACCGCTGCCGCCACCGATGATATCGCCGATGTCGTTGCCGAAAATTAAATCACCTTCATCGGTGGCAATTGTGCTGCCTGGTTGAGTGCCGTAGTCGCCGATTATAGTGTCGGAACCTTGATTGCCGTAGAGAGTATCCGAGTCAGTTTCGCCGAAAAGCTGATCGCCCCCTTTGCCTCCAAACACTAAATCCCGGCCATTGCCACCGAGTAAAGTGTCGTCTTGTTCTTGGCCGTTAAGTAAGTCGTTGCCATCGCCTCCTGTCAGCAAATCGAAGCCGTCGGGGTCACTGTCTAGGGAGTTAAGGACGCCCCCGAATAAAGAGTCGTCTCCGTTGTCGCCGTCAAGGGTGTCGGGGCCTTTGTCACCCCAAATCAGGTCATTGTCGATGCCACCATAGGCGCTGTCAGGGCCTTTGCCGGAGTAAATCGTGTCATTGCCTTGAGTGCCGGCAATGGCGTCGCCTGAAGACCCGCCGAAAATCAGGTCGCTGTCGTTGTCGGTTAAGTCGATGTTGTTGCCGTTGTCGCCGACTATGGTGTCGGCACCGCGATCGCCGTACAATGTGTCGGAGTTGCGATCACCAAAAATGCGATCGCCCGCTTTGCCACCAAATACGGCGTCGGTTTCTTTGCCGCCGTAAACGATGTCGTTGCCTCTACCGGCGGCGATGAAGTCTCGCTGTTGTTCGCCGAAGATGATATCGCTACCTGCTTCACCTAAAACTGTGTCGTCGCCGCCCTTGGAGAGAAACAGTTGGTTGGTTTCGTTTCCTGTTAAGGAATCGTTTCCCTCAGTGCCGATGCTGGTGTTTTGGATGTCGATGAGTTGTGCGGCCCTGGAGTCGAAGTTGAGTATTGCCGAAGGCTGGGGGGGGGTAAATGTGATCAGAGGGGGCCCTTGCAGGGGGTCGCAACCGCAACTGGTATCGGGTTCGGGTACTTGGTTGAATATGGGGGTTGGTTCTGGCGCTGGTGTTGGTTCTGGTGTTGTTTCGGGTGTTGGTGTTGGTTCGGGTGTTGGTGTTGGTGGTGTTGGTGTTGTTTCGGGTGTTGGTGTTGGTTCGGGTGTTGGTGTTGGTGGTGTTGGTGTTGGTTCGGGTGTTGGTGTTGGTTCGGGTGTTGGTGTTGGTTCGGGTGTTGGTGTTGGTGTTGGTTCGGGTGTTGGTGTTGGTGTTGGTTCGGGTGTTGGTGTTGGTGTTGGTTCGGGTGTTGGTTCCGGTTCTGGGACAGGTTTCGGTATCGGGGCGGGCGTCGGCGTCAGCGCGGGTGTCGGTGTCGGTATCGGTATCGGCGCGGGTGTTGGCGTCGGTATCGATTCCTTAAGGGGAATGAGAGAGACAGTGGCGACTGCCGCACTGGTGGCGCCGAGGTTGTCTGTAGCGCTGTAGGTGAAGTTTGCCCCTGTGAAATTGCCGGAGGCCTGGAAGAACAACTGGGTAATTTGCTCGGCTGTAAGGGTTTGACCTGCTGTGACCCGCACTCCCTGGCTAGGGTCGCCCAAGAACAGCGTGCCTTCAGTGGCTGGTGGCAATGTGTTTACGGTAAAGGAAACCACCGTCCCGTCTGGGTCGGTTCCTCCGAGTCCGGGGATGTTCACGGTTGTTTCCAGCAACAAAGCGACGCTGGAGTTGTTCGCGACGGGTGGCTGGTCGGTGGGAGGTAAGAGTGCTAGCAGGGAGGCTGTAGCCGGGGCTGGACTAAGGGCGCCGCGGCGGTCTGTGGCGCTGTAGGTAAAGTTGGTGGCTGCGAATCCGCTGGTTGCTTGGAAGAATAACTGGCTGATTTGAGTTGTGCTCAGTCTTTGGCCTGCCGTGACCCGGATTCCCTGGCTGGGGTCGCCCAAGAACAGGACTCCTTGATTTGCCGCTGGCAGGGTGTTGATAGTGAAGAATTCGATCGAGTCGTCGGGGTCTTTGGCCGTCAGCCCTGTGAGGTTGACGGTGCTGTTTGGCGCCAGGGTCTTGCTGAAGTTTGTGGGTACCGGCGGGTAGTTGAACGCTAGCGACAGCAGAGAAACTGTGGCGGCAGGACTGCTGCCACCGAGATTGTCCTTGCTGCTGTAGGTAAAATTAGCTCCTGTGAAATTGCCGGCCGACTGGAAGAATAACTGCGTCATTTGCTCGGCTGTCAGGGCTTGACCTGCCGTGACGGCCACTCCCCCCGTTGCGGGGTCGCCCAAAAACAAGACGCCTTGATTTGTCGGCGGCAGGGTGCTGATGGTGAATGTAACCACTGTGCCGTCAGAGTCTCTGCCTCCGAGCCCGCTAATTTGGACAACGCTGTTGGGCGCTAGCGCAGCGTTGCTGCTGTCGGCTGATGGAAGTTTGTTGGGTGTTGGCTGCGCGAGTAAAATGGCGGTGGTGACAGTGGCTCTGGACTCGGAACCGTTGTTATTGCTGGGTTCGGGGTCAAAAGTGGTCGATCGGCTCTGGGAAGTATTGCTAATGGCGCCCGTCGCTGGAACGACTAATGTTACCTCGCGGTTGATGTTGCTGCCGCTAGTCAAACTGGGAATTGTTGGGAAGGTGACAACCCCTGTCACGGGGTCGTAAGTGCCGTTATCGGATGCGCTGACTCCCGTTAAACCGGGAATGATGCTGTCTGTAATCACTACGTTTTCAGCAGCATTCGGCCCATTGTTGGCGGTAGTTATAGTATAAGTTACGGAACTACCAGCAGGAGCAGATGTGAGACCGCTTTTGGACGTAACCAGGTCGGCTACAGCATCGATCGAGGTAATGACTCGCCCCCCCGCCTGACCGGGCACTGCGACTGTCGAGCCGTCGTTGTTGGTTAAGTCCGGGTCAAAAGTGGACGATCGACTTAATACAATGTTGGTGATGCTCGTCAGGGTAGGCGGCGGTACCAAAATCAGGCGGTGGGTGACACTGCTGCCGCTGGCTAAAGTCGCGATCGCTGGAAAATCGATCGTCCCTGTGGCTGAATTATAGGTTCCGCCATCAAACACGCTGACTCCCGTTAAGCCGGGAATCAGGCTGTCGGTGATGACTACGTTGGTCGCAGGACTCGGCCCGTTGTTGGTAGTAGTAATTGTATAAAGTAGCGTGTCGCCCGCGTTGATGCTGGCCGGAGCCGTTTTTTGGGTGACAACATCGGCCACAGCATCGATCAAGGTGGTGACGGTGGCGTTGGGGTTTGTACCGTTGTTGTTGGCCGGAGTGGAGTCGGGAGTGATGGAGGTACTTCTGGCAGTGTTGCTGATGGAAGTTAGGGTGGGCGGTACTGTGAAGTCGATCGTCCGGGTGACTGTCTCCGCGTTGGCTATTGCCACTGGTGCGAAGGTGACAATGCCCGTCGCTGGATCGTAAACGCCGCCGTTAGATGCCGTGACTCCGGTTAACCCGGGAACTATGCTGTCAGTGATGGTTACAGCTTCTGCAGGACTCGGGCCTAAGTTGACTGTGGCGATCGTATAGCTGACCGAGCTATCGGCAGTAGCACTCGTAGAGCCGGTTTTGGTGGTAACAAGATCCGCGTTGGGCGCAATACTTGTCGTAACCGTAGAGTTAGTGGGAGTGCCGTCTTTGTTGCTTGTCGAGCCGTTGTTGTTAGTGGCGATCGGATCGAAAGTCGCCGAGGTGCTCCGCGCTGTGTTGCTGATGGCAGTAAGGGTGGCTGGGGCGGTGAACTGTATAGTGCGGGTCTCAGTAGCCGCATTTGCCAGCGCCGTCAGTGCTGGGAAGGTGACAATGCCCGAAACTCGGTCGTAAGTGCCGCCGTCCGATACGCTGACTTCTGTTAAACCCGGAACAATGCTGTCAGTGATGGTCACGTTGGCAGCGGGGTCTGGCCCAGAGTTAGTCGTGGTCAGCGTGTAGGCGACGCTAGACCCCGCCGAAGCAGTCACAGGGCCACTTTTGGTAGTAACTAAATCCGCGACTGTATCGACAACTGTGGTAGACACTACACCAGGCCCCTCGATTTGCCCTGGCGCGAGTACACCGCTGTTGTTGCTGAGGTCGGGGTCGAAAGTCGAGCTAGTGCTGAATGCAACGTTGGCAAAACTGCTACCGCTGGTTAAACCGGGCGGCAAATCAATTGTCAGGGTGTAAGTCACAGTCTCGCCGGCATTGAGAACGGGAATTAACGGCCAGGTGACAGCCTTGGTTTGGTTCACGTAAGTGCCGTTGTTGGAGGCACTGAGAACCGGCGGCAATCCGCCCGGAAGCAGCAGTTCTAAAGGTATTTCGTCTTGAATCAGAACATTTGTAGCAGGCGCTGGCCCCTTGTTTACTGTAGTAATCGTGTAGGTAATGCTGCCTTCTGACTTGACGAACTGCGGGCCGGTCTTGATAGTGGCAACCTCAGCGGCGATACTGGGAGGATTGATAGTTTCAACTACCAAATTTTGAATTTGGTGAATGTTGTTGGCGCTTCCTGTGGAGCTGCCAAAACCAAATTTGAAAATTGGCGGTACTGGGCCGTTTTCGGTGGCCAAGTTGCGGATGTCGATCAATGTAGTTTCGTAGATGTCGTCGAAATTTTCATCGAAGGCAACGGTGAGGCGATTGGGCTCCACCTCATCGTTAGATGGATTCAGCGTAATTTGAACGGATCTTTTGGCTAAATTGCGATCGCTCGTGAACGTATTGCTGAAATTAAAACTGCTGCCGGCAACAGGGCCACTAAAGTCAATGCTCGTAGGAATGTTATCGATGCCGAAGGGAACGATCGCATTTGTTAAAAACTCATAACCCTCTGCTTGATTTCCTCTAACAGTTACTGAATCAGGTCTGAAAGAACCAATAGAGGAGCCGGGAATCGGAGGTGGCTCCGGGCCAGAGCGCCCTTCTGTGGATGTTGAAAAATTGCCAAACTCGTCAAGCCCAATGCCTAAATAACCTCCCTCAATACCGGGTATACCCGTTCGTGGAGAATAAGCCAGAGAACCGCCATAACCCCCAGTCCTGGTTGGGCTAACAGTGCCGTCAATCAAGAAGAAACCCAGCCCGTCCCCTGGCTGAGGGCTAATAAAGGGTTGCGGAGGCTGAAATTGCTGGCTTGAACCGTAAGAATAAAAATCAAACTGGACTCTGAGACCGTCGGTTGAAGGAATGGGATTGTTGTAGATGACGAAGGCTTCCCGAAGGTTTACTGCTGGAGTTAATAGCAGAGCGCCATTGCCGGGACTCGAACCGCCCAAAGCCGGAAGTACGCCGGATACTGTGCCTCCGGTAATGCCGGGGATAAGTTGATTGGCTGCTGTCACCCCGCTGCTGGGATCGAACAGTGCCCCGTTGTTTCCCCCGTAAATCCAAGGCCCCCTAACTGTGGAGTTTTTGAAAGTCTCGTTAACCAATGTGCCGAGCGCGTAAGGGTAGGCTTCGAGCACTTCTTTTTCAATGGCGATACTCGCCTTTATTTCCCCGGTCGCAAATTTTAATTCCCAATCGCCACCGAGTGCCGCACTCCCCGTCAAGTTGTCGGAAGCTGCAATATCTGCACCGACAATAAAGCTCAGCCGCCGCACGAAGGCCTCGCCGCTTTCCCCCGCTGCGACGCTACACCCGAATAACAAGATATCTCCTCTCTCGCTGAGGGCTTTTCCCCACTGCTGTAACAAATGGCTGTAGGTTTCTAAGTTGTCGTTGCAGAGTTCGATCGATCCAATTTGCACCCCCGCTTCTCGACCGTGAGAAACTATCTGAAGGCTGTCTAAATCGCTGCAATTAGCCAAAATTCTAGTAATTTGCTCGACTCCATCCCGCGTCGAGTCCAATACAAATACCTCTGTATCGGCTGTTGCTCCTCTTGTCAAGCTGTCGCAGTTCTCTACTCTGGCATCGAGGAACAGTACATTTTTTAGAGTCGGGGCGCCCACAGACTCGGTTGCTCGCAAAAATTCTCTGTGGGGATGCCCAATTCTGGTGCCGCCACGGAGTTTCTGGGACAGGAAATACTCCTCTGTTTTTACTTGTTTTATTGGTTTTTTCTGATGATAAGTTGCTGTTGTTCGGGAGTTTGCGCCCGCAATCCTTGCGGTGGAGTCACATATTTGTGGGGTGATAAAAATTGGTTTGTTCCAGATGCTTTGCATGGTCAAATTGGCTCACGGATTGTAGATGATGTACCTAGTTCAAGATGATAATTATCACGTATTGAAAAGGTTGAATTATAGACTAAAAGGATCTGCTGCTTGACTTCGAGAAAGAACAACAAGTGAATTTTACTCAGCACAAAGCTGTACTACCTTGATATTTGATAGCATGGCAAATAGCGCCGACAGAAACACTGAGGATTTGGAGTTTAAATCCCAATAATCTATCTGGTGATATTTTGCCTTCGACTTTCTTTTGTGTTAGCGAGTGTATCTGTTACACGCAAATCTCTTACATCGTGCAGTAGATAATAACAGCAGTTATCAAAAATTTACTTGATGAGGTTTTCTGTAGATCGTCTAATGCACTTTATTTGCAGAGAAAATTCACTATTTCTAGACGTATAAACCTGGTTTGAGGGACGAAAAGACTTGTTTGCAGCCCTCGCTGCCAGTAAAAAACTCGGTTTCTTTTGTTTTGGTGTGCCAGCCCTGTTCACAATAGCAACCAGACATTAATTAGGGAGTTATAGCCGTGACATAATTATGGCGGCCGTGCCCGAAGTGTTATTCAACTGAGATCTTGTACCATTCTCAATAACCCTTCTATGGGGGGGTTCTCCTGCCCCGCCCATAAGAAATTTCACTTGTTGTGGAACAGGGCGGAAAGCCTATTCTTGAGAATGGTGCAACATATGAGATTCAATTGAAATCGGCATACCCTGTATCGACGAAGCGTCTTAAAAATTCATGACTTGGAGTCTGGAGATAGCAATCTAGGTTTGAGACTGTTTCGCTGCGATCGCAAAAACAGATTAGTGCGGTCCACAAGCAACTTCTCAAGTTGTCAACTTAGAGTCTTTGAGCTGGTTTCTGTTTAAGATAAATGCTCGGGACAATGTTTCGTGCAGAATTTTTCATGATGTTTTGGAGAAACTGATTTGGAGATTGGCTCCTGGGCTAATTACGATTTTTGTTGGCTAATTTTCTTAACTGCAGAGGTTACGCTCAGGAGATTAGAAACCGAATTTAGGCCTAGATTTCTCGCCGCCCAACCAAAATTTATTATCTAAACTTCGTTTCTGATCGTAAGTCCTCAACTAGAAAAACACCCAACGCAATTCCCCTGTCATGGCAACTGTAACCAAGCAATAATGCTCGATTAGGTTTTAATTGCTGAGTTGGGGCGTGGGTCGTCCAAAACAAGCTTCAACAATAATCCTTATACATAATTACATCTTAACTCATTGATTATTACATCCGCAAATAGGGGTAGATATAAGCACCAATATAAGCTATATCTTTTCACCGTGAACGTCAAGAGTTCTGGCTTGGTAGTACCGACAATCTTGACAGGGCCCAGAAGGATTGACAGCACAGCGAATGTAATTTGAGCGGGCGTTGTACTCGCAAGTGATATCGCCGATCGAATAACCGAGGCTTTGTATGTAAGTGCGATCAGCAGTTGGTAGTTGAGTTCGCAGGGGTCTATTCGCTACCGCAAGTCTGGCCGCTGCAATTCTGTCGCGGGCTTGGCTCTGGGCAGAGCGCATCACCCACAAAGACAGCAGCGAGGGAGCTAAACCTATGACGATAATCAGGAGAGTGGTTAACACATTTTCAGAGCTTATGTGGAGAATATGTTTTTTGATTTAGACGATCGGCAACAGAAAATTATCCAGATAAAGACGGTTTTAAATCAGAAAAGTTCCCGAGCAAGTCTCAAACTATGCCGCCCGTGCGTTAACCGTTTGCTGGCGATCCATGAGGAGGTTGATCGCTGTTGGCGCCGATGAGGGGTGTTCTGGATAAGTTTGTAGTGAGGAATGCAAGTCCTCAGATTTCGATCGGGACTAATATCAATTCCGGTTGTATCTCACATCTTGCACCATTCTCAATAAGCTTTTTATGAACAGGCAAGATGCCTGTTCCACAAAAAAATTCACTCTTTGTGGAACAGGCATCTTGCCTGTTCCTGAGAATGGTGCAAGATGTAAGTTGTATCGGAATTAATATTACCCGAAATCAGGACACGGCACTGCCGTGTCCCTACAATTGAGCGCGGTAGGGACACGGCACTGCCGTGTCCTCTATATCATTCCGACGCAGCCGGAATTGATATAAAATCCTCACTACAAACGCGAGATAGGTTATTTGACAGGACTAGGAAAAACCCGGTTACTATCAACTACCAAAACCGTTAAACCTTAGCAATATCCCCCGCTAAATCCATCAACGAACCCGCACCTTCCACCTTAGCAACATCCAACAAAGTCTTCAAAACCGAATCGGGATTCAAACTAATCGAATCAATTCCCAACTCAACCAAGAAGCGAGCAAACTCAGGATAATCGCTGGGCGCTTGACCACAAATTCCAATCTTGCGATCGTACTTCTTGGCGGCTTTAATGGCAATTGCTATCATGCGCTTGACAGCTTCATTCCGTTCGTCAAAAATGTGTGCGACTAAAGCAGAATCCCGGTCTAATCCTAATGTTAGCTGAGTTAAATCGTTAGAGCCGATCGAGAATCCGTCAAAAACTTGCGCGAATTCGTCAGCAAATATGACATTGCTCGGCAATTCGCACATCACATACACTTGCAAGCCGTTTTCGCCCTTGACTAAACCGTGTTTTGCCATCTCGGCCAACACTTTGCGCCCTTCCTCCGGGGTGCGACAAAACGGAATCATCGGAATCACATTTGTCAAGCCCATTTCGTCGCGAACTCGTTTTAATGCTTTGCATTCCAAAGCGTAAGCTTCGCGGTAATTTGGGTCGTAATAGCGAGACGCGCCGCGCCACCCGATCATCGGGTTTTCTTCCTTGGGTTCAAACTGCCGCCCTCCCAAAAGGTTAGCATATTCGTTGCTCTTGAAATCGCTCATCCGCACGATGACTGGATTTGGATAAAATGCGGCGGCAATTGTGGCAATTCCGTGGGCTAGTTTGTCGGTGAAGAAATCGGGTTTGTGTTGGTATAGTGCCGTCAGTTCTGCAATTTCTTCCTTGACTGATTGATCTGCCAATTCGTCAAAGTGAATCAGTGCCAGCGGGTGTGCTTTAATGTGATTGGCAATGATGAATTCCAGCCGCGCCAAGCCTACGCCGTCGCAAGGAATTGCTGATAAACCAAAGGCTTCTTCTGGATTCCCGACATTCATTAAAATTTGAGTGCGCGTGCGGGGTAAATTCTCGATCGCAGTTTCTTGAATTTCAAAAGGAAGCAAACCGGCATAAACTTTGCCTTCGTCTCCTTCGGAACAAGAAACAGTGATTTCTTGATGGTTTTTCAAGATTTGGGTGGCGTTGCCGGTGCCGACAATGGCGGGAATTCCCATTTCTCTGGCGATGATGGCGGCGTGACAAGTGCGGCCGCCGGAATTGGTGACGATCGCACTTGCTTTTTTCATAATCGGTTCCCAATCCGGGTCTGTTTTGTTGGTAACTAAAACTTCTCCTGATTGAAATTCAGCGATTTTGTGTACATCTAAAATCACGCGGGCTTTTCCTTGTCCGATTGATTCGCCAACGGCGCGTCCTTTTGCTAAAACTGCACTAGAACCTTGCAATTTGTAGTTTCGCAAAACTTTAGCCGACTTTTGAGATTGTACTGTTTCGGGTCGTGCTTGGACAATAAACAATTCGCCCGTATTGCCGTCTTTTGCCCACTCAATGTCCATCGGGGTATAAGTCCCGCGCACTTTAGAGTAGTGTTCTTCGATGACTACGGCCCATTTTGCTAGTTGCAGAATTTCCTCATCTTGTATGGCAAATTGATTTTTTTCTGCTGCGATCACGGAGACGTTTTTGGTGTATTTAGAACCGCCGATATCGTACACCATTTTGAGTGTTTTGCTGCCGAGGCGTTTGTCTAAAATCGGGCGAAAACCTTGTTTTAATGTGGGTTTAAAGACGAAGTATTCGTCGGGGTTGACGGCGCCTTGGACGACGTTTTCGCCTAATCCGTAGGCGGCGGTGACTAATACGGCGTTTTTGAATCCGGTTTCGGTGTCGATGCTGAACATGACGCCGGAGGATGCTAAGTCCGATCGCACCATTTTTTGCACGCCGACAGATAAGGCGACTTCAAAGTGATCGAATCCTCGCTGTTGGCGGTAGGAAATCGCGCGATCGGTGAATATGGAAGCAAAGCATTTGTGACAGCATTCGAGGACGCCAGCACAAGCTTGGACGTTGAGGTAGGTTTCTTGCTGTCCCGCGAAACTGGCGTCGGGTAAGTCTTCGGCGGTGGCGGAGGAACGCACTGCTACGTCTGTACTGTCGCCGTAGCGATCGCACAATTTTTCGTAAGCATCCGCGATCGCCGCTTGTAGTTCTTGCGGAAACGGTGTATCCAGAATCAATGCCCGCGCTTGCTTGCCTTTTTGTCGCAGGTTTTGCAGATCTTCTACGTCTAAATCGGCAAAAATTTCGCGCAATTTAGCTTCTAAACCCGCCGACTCGATGAAGTAGCGGTAAGCGTGTGCTGTAGTTGCAAATCCGTTGGGAACTCTGACTCCTTGGGCGGTTAACTGTTGAATCATTTCGCCTAAAGAAGCATTTTTTCCGCCTACTAATGGGATGTCGGCGATGCCGACTTCATCAAACCACAATACTAAGGATTTTTCTTGGGGAATTAAAACTTGTTTTTGTTGAATGGCTAAATTTTCTAGCATTACTTTTTTCCTCTCAACTTCAAATCAGTTAGATACCTTGACAGTAAATAAATCACTGTCAGTTTTTTTACCTAGTTTTGTTGCGAAAAATATCTAATTTTTTTCGAGGCTGTCTCCAACAGACTTTTGATCCCCTCTATTTAAAGAGTATCACTTTTTGGGTAAATAGCAAGAGCTGTGGAGAAATTTTATTTGATTGCAAAAAGTAAAGAAATTGCAGTAAGGAGTTTTTGTAAGCTATCATAAAATAACTGGTAAAAATGTGAATATTGAAGATGGTTCCACCGCTTTTTTTGCGCTGAGCGCTCATTGGTGCGGGGATACCGCTCGAATTGTGTTGGTAGTGGAATCGAAGGGCAACAAAGAGTGGGTTTCGCTCGCGCGATCGACTGCCAAGGGCGATCGCCGAAAAAACACAACACCAAGCAGCTTTATTTCCTCAAGAAACCGAGCTTCTAAAAACCGTAAAACTTTTATTTCTGATTGGGTTAACCTACTTAGAACAAAAACACAGTCGCAGAGAGTGCACGGTAATTGTTCAACCAGAGATTTTTAAAATGTTTTCAGGAGTATTTTTTGGGATTAAATTATTTATATGCTATAATAGTTAGCTCGACTGCCTTATGACAAATAAGAAGGTATATGATATCACTTTTGAGCTCAACCGCAAAGCGAAACGGCTTTAAAGTTCTCCTGGTAGAAGACAATCAACCCGAAGCCGATTTGATTGAAGAATTATTATTAGAAACAAATGTCAACCGAGCCGATACCCAAAAGCTATCAGTAAGCTGTACAGACCGTCTCAGCAAAGCGCAGCAACTTTTGAGTTGCCAACATTTTGATGTGATTTTACTAGACCTTTCGCTGCCCGACAGTCAAGACTTAAGTACAATTGTCAAAATACAAGAATACAGCCTAAATACTCCGATCGTCGTACTAACGGGCCGCAACGATGAAGAACTCGCCGTGCAGTCAATCCAAGCAGGAGCTCAGGATTATCTAGTCAAGCGAAAAATCGACAGCGAAGTGTTAATTCGATCGCTCCGCTACGCAGTCGAGCGGCAGCACAACCAAGAAGCTTTGCGAAAAAGCGAAGAAAAATATCGCTCGGTAGTCGAGAATTCTCTCGTCGGAATTGCCATTCTTGCTCCTCCGATTTCCCTCTCAGCACCAGAAAAATGCCAGTGGTTGGAAGTGAACGATGCTTTGTGTGATTTGCTGGGATACGATCGCCAAGATTTTTTGCACAAAAATTGGGAACGGTGGGGTTTTCCTGAAGACTTGCAGGCTAGTTTAGAGCAGTTAAATAAAATTTTAGCAGGGGAGAGTGAAGGCTATGTTTTAGACCAAAGGTGGCGCAAAAAAAACGGAAAAATTGTTTATACGAGAGTTTCGCTGCGCTGTATTCGCGGCCGAGACGGATCGATCGACCGGATGATTAAAATAATTTTGGACGTGAGCGATCGCTACCGCTACGAAGATGAACTAAAAGCATCAAAAGAGTTTTTGAATCACACGATCGATGCTACTCCAGATCCAATTTTTGTCAAAGACGAGCAGCACAGATGGGTTGTATTAAACGACGCTTTTTGCGAGTTGATGGGCAAAGGGCGATCGGAACTGATTGGGAAGTCTGGATACGAGTTTTTACCCGCAGCACAAGCCGATTTTTTTGAGCAGCAAGACCGGGAAGTGTTTCAAAGAAGCCTGCCTCAAGAAACAGAAGAAACCTTTACTGATTCCGCAGGGAAAAAGCGGATTATCTCTACAAAAAAAACAGTTTTTAATAAAGCCGACGGTACTAATATGTTGGTCGGAACAATGCGAGATGTGACAGAGTACAAGCGCCAGCAAATAGCGCTGCAGGAAAGCGAAGCTAGATTTCAAAAAATGGCCGCCAACGTGCCGGGAATGATTTATCAATTTCGGCTATCTGTGGATGGAAAAACATTTTTCCCCTATGTTTCTTCCGGCAGTATCCAGCTCTACAATTTAAAGCCGGAAGAAATCGAAGAAAATGCCGATTTGGCTTTTGCAACAGTTCACCCAGACGACATCCCAGACTTGCAGCGATCGATCGCAAATTCAGCGGCAACCCAGCAAGCTTGGCAACACCAGTGGCGGCAAGTTGTGGGAGAACGAGTGAAATGGCTGCAAGGCGCGTCGAAACCGGAAAAACAAGCCAACGGCGATATAATTTGGGACGGTTTGGTGATGGATGTTACCGAATTAAAACACACTCAGCAAGATCGCGATCGATTTTTTAATCTCTCGCTGGATTTACTTTGCATTGCAGGTTTTGATGGGTATTTCAAACGCTTAAACCCGGCTTGGTCAAATGTATTAGGTTATAGCACTGATGAAATCTTAGCCAAACCTTTGATAGAATTCGTCCATCCAGAAGACCTAGAAATTACTGTAGCGGAATTAGAAAAACTTGAAAAAAGCCACCCAGTTATTAGCTTAGAAAACCGCTATCTTTGCCAAGATGGTACTTATAAATGGCTGTCGTGGACAGCATCGCCGTTTGCAGAAGAAGGTTTGATTTATGCAGTGGCTCGCGACGTTACATTTAGCAAGCAAGCTGAAGCTGAATTGCGTAAGAGCGAAGCCACCAACCGCGCTCTTTTAAATGCGATACCAGACATGATATTTCGCTGTCGGGCAGACGGCACTTTTGTAGACTTCAAACCTGCCAAAGATTTCGAGAATATCCTACCACAAAAAGCACTAATTGGCAAAAAAGCACAAGACATATTACCGCCTGCTTTTGCTGAAAAAATATTGTCTGGCAATCAACAAGCGATCGCCACTGGCGAGATTCAAGTTGTAGAATATCAAATGCCAGTTAATGATGAACTGTACGATTTTGAAGCGAGAATAGTTTTTTGCACCGATGACGAAATTATCGCGATCGTCCGCGACATCACTCAACGCAAACGCTCCGAGTCCGTACTCCAGAGGCAAGCAGCAGCAATGGCAGCGGCTTCCGAAGGTATTGCCATATTCAGTGCCGGCGGAGAGGTGATTTATTGCAACGCAGCTAGACTAAAAATCTACGGTTACGACTCTCTCGAAGAAATTTTAGGTAAAAGTTGGAAAATATTCTATCAAGGTGCAGAACTGCAAAGGTTCGAGCAAGAAGTCCTGCCGAGTTTAGTGCAGAAAGGTTCTTACAGCACCGAAGCAGTAGGATGCCGTCGCGACCGCTCGACAGTCCCTATAGATGTCTCCCTGACTATGCTGCCCGACGGGGAAATCATTTGCATTGTTCGCGATATTTCCCAAAGAAAACAAACCGAAGCAGCACTGCGAGATAGCCAGCGATTCATTCAACAAATTGCTGGGGCAAGTCCTAATATTTTGTATGTTTGCGATTTAATTGACAAAAACAATATCTATGGTAACGCTTCTATCTACAACATTCTGGGCTATACAGTAGAGGAGATTCAGGCAATGGGGCCGTGGATGATGTCAACTTTAATCCACCCCGAAGATTCAATCAAAATGCCTGATTATTTACAGCAAGTCGAAACAGGCAGCGAAGGGGATATCTTTGAAATTGAATACAGAATTAGGCACAAGGATGATTCTTGGCGCTGGATGGTCAGCCGAGATACTGTATTTGCCAAAACAGCAGACGGTAAGTTAAAACAAATTCTCGGCACGGCAACGGATATTACAGAAAGCAAGCAAGCAGAAGATGAAATAAAGCTGTTGCTGGCCGCAACTCAAGCAATTAGTCAGTCAGCGGATTTTCATAGCGCCCTCCCAGATATCCTGCGGTTGCTGTGCAATGCGATCGGCTGGAATTTTGCGGAAGCTTGGATACCGAGTGCTAACGGTACTTTTTTGGGACACAGCGAAACTTGGTACGCTAGCGATCGCGATTTAGATACGTTCGGCCGCGAAAGTAAAAAAATTAGATTCGCCGCCGGAGTGGCAGTACCTGGACGGATTTGGTCCACCAGAAAGGTAGAATGGATTGAGGATATTTCTCTAGCCCAAAATCATCTTTTTGCCCGATCGCAAATGGCGGCATCAGTCGGATTAAAAGCTTGTTTCGGAGTGCCAATTCACGCTAGCTCAAAGGTGCTGGCAGTTTTAGTATTCTGCAAGCGCGAGCGCTCGATTATGGAACCGCGTATTGTAGAGTTGGTTAAGGCTGTAGCGACTCAGTTGGGCGATCATATTCAGCGCAAACAAGCCGAAGAAGAATTGCGTAAAAGCGAAGAACGCTGGCAGTTAGTTCTCAAAGGCAATCAAGACGGAATTTGGGATCTGAATCTTCAAACAAATGAAGCTTTTCGATCTGCCCGCTGGCACGAAATTATCGGTTACGCAGATGGCGAAATAGCCAGCAACAACCGCGCATGGATCGATCGCATCCATCCAGACGATCGCTCACGGGTGCAAGCAGCAATCCAAGATTATCTCGATCGCCAAACCCCCAATTACGCCGCCGAATACCGCTTGCAGTGCAAAGACGGTAGCTATAAATGGGTGCTCGCCCGCGCTCAAGCAGTGTGGGACGAAGCCGGAAACCCTCTGCGGATGGTGGGTTCTATGACCGATATTAGCCATCGCAAAGCAGCAGAATTAGCTTTACTCCAGGTCACTCAAGCCGTCGAAAGTACCAGCGACGCGATCGTGATCGCTGACTTGAAAGGGCGGTCTATTTACCACAATCAATCCTTCATTCAGCGCTACGGCTACAGGGTGGAAGAACTCAACGATATCGGCGATATGGCCGCGCTTTACGTCCGGCATAAAAATTACAAACAAATCTATAAAAGCCTTCGCCAAGGTCGCTCTTGGTGTGGTGAAGTTGCGCTGCAAACTAAGAGCTGTGAAGCAGTTACTGCTCTGGTGCGAGCCGACAGTATTCAAGATATTAATGGGAATTACATCGGCTTAATTGGAGTAATTACCGACATTACAAAACGCAAAGAATCAGAATTAATTGTGCGCCAGAACTTAAAGCGCGAACAGTTGGCATTAGCCATGCTGAAACGCATTATATCTTCTCTCAATTTAGAAGAAATTCTTACCAAAACCGTCGAAGAAGTGCGGCATTTTTTGCAAGTAGACCGCACTGTTATTTACCAATTCAATCCGGATTGGAGCGGGTTTATCGCTGTCGAGTCGGTTGCCGAAAATTTCCTATCAATTGTAGGAATGGAAATTTATGACCCCTGTTTTGGGGAAGCCTACGTTACTCTTTACCAAGAGGGCAGAATTAGAGCCACAGAAGATGTTTACAATGCCGGCCTAGCCGAGTGCCACTTGGCTTTGTTGACTCAGCTCCAGGTAAGAGCGAATCTGGTAGTGCCGATTTTGCAAGGCGAAAACTTGTGGGGGCTGTTAATTGCCCACCACTGCACGGGCCCTCGTCCCTGGCAGCAATTGGAGGCAGAGTGCCTAAAACAATTGGGCGTGCAGTTGGCGATCGCCATTCAGCAATCGACGCTATTTGAACAAGCACAAACCGAAATTGCCGATCGCAAACTTGCAGAAGCCGCCCTGCAATTAGCTAAAGAAGCCGCCGAATCCGCCAACCGCGCTAAAAGCGACTTTCTCGCCAACATGAGCCACGAATTGCGGACGCCTTTGAACGGGATTTTGGGATACATTCAACTGCTCAAAGTCGATAAAAACTTTACCGCAGATCAGCAGAAAAGTCTTAACAACATTAACCAGTGCGGCAACCACCTGCTGATGCTGATTAATGATGTTTTAGACCTCTCAAAAATCGAAGCTAGTAAAATGGATCTGTCGCTGACAAACGTGCATTTTTCCAGTTTTGTTAAAAGTATTATTGATTTGTTCCAGATGCGATCGGCTCAAAAAGAAATTGCCTTTAATTACGATCAGGTTTCCGCGCTTCCAGACGGCATTTTGGCCGACGAAAAAAGGTTGCGTCAAGTTTTGATTAATTTGCTCAGCAATGCCGTTAAGTTTACGAACAGCGGCAGCGTTACATTCAAAGTCGGTTATGCAGAAAATTTCCCAGATAACTATCCTCAAACCAACTGCGAAAATTCTAATTTAACAGCGGAAATTGCCACTCAAACGATCAATATGACCGCGAATTTAGACGCGCAGCAAATGTCGAGCCAGCCGCTAGGAACAACAGAAGCGCGCGAGGTGACAACAGCAGAAAATAATGGCGATCGTTCTCCTACCCCTAAAATTCGCTTTCACATCGAAGATACTGGCATTGGCATCGGGCAGAATAAATTAGAAGAAATATTTTTGCCTTTTCATCAAGTGGGCGATCATAACAATTTCGTCGAAGGTACCGGACTGGGACTTTCAATCAGCCAAAAATTAGTCAAAATGATGGGCAGCCAAATTCGCGTCCAAAGTACCTCCGGCAAAGGCAGCATATTTTGGTTCGATTTGGACTTGCCCGCAGTCGCCCAGTGTTCAGAACTCCCCTCCACGCAAGAAAAATGCCGGCTTGTCGGTTTTAGCGGCCGCCAGCGGAAAGTGCTCATCGTCGATGATCACGAAGTAAATCGCGCCATGCTGCACAGGCTGCTTTCTCATTTGGGCTTTGAAATTGCACAAGCCACAGACGGCGAAGACTGCTTACACCAAGCACAGGAATTTCTACCGGATATAATTTTAATGGATTTGGTGATGCCCGTAATGGACGGTTGGGAAGCTACCAGGCGGCTGCGACAGTTGCCGGAATTAAAAGATGTGGTTATCCTTGCTTTGTCCGCTAACGTTTACGAGACTACCAGGCAAGAGAGCATACTTGCAGGTTGCGATAATTTTCTCACCAAACCAATTCAAACTAACGAGCTTTTAGAATTATTGCGCCTGCATTTGAGACTAGAATGGGTTTACGAAGAAGGAGCCCAAACCAAAAAGCGGAAAGCTCAAACTCCCACAGCATCACCTGAGATTGCTGCTGCTGACTCAACGATGGTGTCTCCTGCCTCAGAGTCAGTCTTAGCCTTGTTAAGATTGGCTGCAATGGGCGATATTGAAGCTATTCTGGAAGAAACTGCTAAACTAGAACATTCTGACCAGACATTAGTGCCTTTCGTTCATCACCTACGCCAACTTGCTAAAGGATTTCAGCTCAAGCAAATTCGAGATTTTTTGAAGCAACATTTGTCCTAAAATTGACGGTAGCTAACAGACCACTCAACATCAGTTAAATCTCGCGCCCAGAGTACCATTCTCAATCAGGGGCTCCCTTGCTCGGGCGAAGGGACAACTTAATTTGCTTGTGGGGCCGGCACTCGCAGCCCGCTCCTAAAATGGTTATTGCAAATAGAAGCATCTACGAAGCAACCGGGTTTCTAGAGTCGCATAAAATCCCTTGAATCCGATTTAAACTCACAACCGACTCAAAAATCAAAAATTTAAATTTTTCCCTTGAATATGAACGATCAGAATTCCGAAAGAAGCATCATACTAATTGTCGATGACAACCAAACAAATCTTGACGTACTTTTCGAGTTGTTAAGGAATTACGGATTTAAAGTATTAGTGGCTCTAGACGGCGAAAGTGCGATCGAGCAAATTGACTACATCCATCCAGACTTGATTCTTTTGGATATCATGATGCCAGGAATTGACGGTTTTGAAACTTGCCGACGTTTGAAAGCAGACCCGTCAACGCAAGATATTCCCATCATATTCATGAGCGCCCTTTCCGATACGCCTGATAAAGTAAAAGGCTTTCAGACAGGAGCCGTTGACTACATCACTAAGCCTTTCCAGCACGAAGAAGTTTTGAGCCGCATTCAAACCCACTTGACAATCTGCAGCTTGCAAAAAAAACTCGAAGAAAAAAACCTCGAACTTGCCCACCTCAACCAAAACCTGGAAAGACTTGTTGAACAAAAAACCAAGCAATTAATAAACCAGGAAAAAACAGCCATCATCGGACGTTTGACTCAAGGAATGGTTCACAACCTCAAAAGTCCGCTGCAAGTGATCCAGACTAGCGTCGATTTGATTGAAACAAAAGCCACACAAATTCAAGAAGACTCTCTGTTTAATTATACTAAGTATATTTTTCAAGCTGTCACAAAAATCAATCAGATCATGGATACTCTGATGATGAAAAGCCGAAACGAGCAAAAGCAAGATTTGCACCCGGTGAATATCAACGATTTAGTGCAGCGAGAAATTCAGCTATTGGAAGGCAACCTGTATTTTAAAAATAAGATTAGAAAAAAATACTTTTATGACGAAGAAATTGCCAGCATTCCATTAATTTATTCCTATATATCTCAAGTATTTTATAATTTAATCAATAATGCAATGGATGCTATGTGGGAAAAGAAAAGCAGAGAAATAACTATCGTGACTCGGCAAGACGACTCGAACATATACATGGATATTGCAGATACGGGATGCGGCATATCCTCTGAAGATTTGCCAAAACTTTTTGACCCTTTTTACACCTCCAAGCCACCTAAAGGCGAGGAAAAAACCGAAGGGGAACCGACAGGAACTGGTCTAGGACTTTATACTTGTATTGAACTTTTAAAACCTTTTAACGGTGAGATTGCTATTAGCAGCAATGTCGGTCAAGGCAGCGTGTTTACAGTTGTGCTGCCCAAATCGCAGAAAAATTGAGCGACTCAAATGAGTTAAATTGTGTCCGATTAGACAACCTTAATTAAGTTGGTAATTAGGTTTGTAGCAAGCAATGCAAGTCTTGGTTCCTCGATCAAGAGAGGAATTGCATTCCTTGCTACAAATAGGCGCTAATTTCGGGTCATTAACCGAACACAATCTCAGAGCGTATTTTGTAAATCAACGGTAATTCTCGTAGCTTAGTAGTAATACCATTTTAAAAAAAAATAATTTAACTTTAGGCAAGCTTTAAATGGCTATTTAAAATCTAAAGTTTCAAAGGCTATCAGCAATGCAAATCTTGATTAATCCGCGCTCTTTTGACTTGCCTCTTGCTATTCCCCTGCCAAAGGTTGTAAATTAAAACAGAGTTAAGTTGCAATATTGGTAAGAGTATAATAGTTTGGGGCCACTAGGTTTGGGGCGAGGCGGCAAACTTGCAGCGAACAACTCAATTCTACAAATAAATCTGCGGGGTCTGCAAGCACACAGCGCACTCTCAAGCGTGCGGTTCAAGTTCCCCAATCATGAGCTAGGTAGCGGCATCCGCTGCTGAGATTTTATAATTACTAAAAAATAGCAAAAGGATAGCAGTTAAAAAAAAGCCACTGTACGCAAGAACCAAACTGCGATAGTCATCAGTCATTCCAAATCTCAAATCAAAAATATAAAATATAAAATGGTATGACATCTGTTTTTGAGTCAACTTTAACGCCTGCTTGTTTGAAAATTCTTTTAGTAGAAGATTGTGCAGAAGATGCAGAACTCCTTCAAGAACTGCTCTCGGAGCCCCAAGTAGGACAATCAATTGATCTGACCAATGTAGTTCGCCTCCGGGAAGCGATAGAAATTTTAAGCGACCAAATTTTTGATGTAATTTTATTAGATCTTTCACTTCCTGATAGCCAAAAATTTAATACTTTTTTCAGACTTCAAAATTGCGCTATAAATATTCCTATCGTCATTCTGACAGCCGCAGATGACGAAGAACTGGCTGTCGAGTTAATTGCCGCCGGGGCCCAAGATTATCTGGTGAAAAGACAGGTAGACAGCAGGCTGCTGGTACGGACGCTCAGGTGCGCGATCGCCCGCCAGAAACGGCAAGCAGAATGGCAAAAAAGTCAAGAAAAATACCAGCAGGTTGTTGGCAATATCAAAGAAGTCGTTTTTGAAACAAATACTGCTGGCAATTGGACTTTTCTCAATCCGGCTTGGACGGAAATTACCGGATTTACCGTTGATGAAAGCTTAGGAACTTCCTGTTTTAGTTACATTCATTCTGAGGATCAATACCAATATTTAAATTCGTTTAGAGGTCGGAGACCAAATCAAGAAATATCCTGTTGTTACCAAAGTCGATATGTTACCAAAAATGGAGAAATTCGGTGGGTGGAAGTGCAAGAATTTTTGATTCTGGGCGGGAACGGCGAGGCACAGGGGACGACAGGAACTATCAATGATATTACAGATAAAATTTTAGCCCTTTCCGAACTAGAAGCTAGTAAAAGATTTTTGAATTATACAATCGATGCAGTTGCAGACCCACTTTTTGTCAAGGATAAACAGCACCGTTGGATACTGTTAAATGATGCTTTTTGCAAGCTGATTGGGAAGCAGCGCGAGGAATTGCTGGGCAAATCGGATTACGACTTTTTCCCAAAACAAGAAGCTGAGATTTTTTGGCATACTGACCAACAAGTGTTTAGGACGGGGAAAGAAAACGAGAGTGAGGAAATATTTACGGACGCCCACGGTACAAAGCACATTCTGTCTACTAAAAAAACTGTCTTTGAAAATACCGATGGCAGTAAAATTCTCGTCGGGATAATTCGAGATATCACTGAGGATAGGCGGAAACAATTAGCGCAGCAAGAAAGCGAAGCTAGACTGCGGCAACTTGCTGCCAATTTACCGGGAATAATTTATCAATTTCGTCTCTCAACTGACGGGGAAAAAAGTTTTCCTTATATTTCTTCTGGCAGCCGTGATTTATATGAATTGGAACCAGAAAATATTCAGCAGAATCCCCAACTCATTTTTAGCTTGATTCATCCAGATGACTGTCAAAAATTTGAAGAATCTATTGCTGTTTCGGCGGCAAATATGCAGCCATGGCAGCAGGAATGGCGCACTATAGTACCGTCGGGAAAACTAAAGTGGATGCAAGGGGGTTCGTCGAGACCGGAACGAGTTGATTGTCCCACAGAAATAGGGCAGGAAGGGGATATAGTTTGGGAAGGGATGGTGCTGGATATTACTGATTTAAAACAGGCCGAAGCAGCTTTGCGGGAGAGTGAAGCCAGATTTCGATCGCTCGTTGAGAATATTCCCGGTGCTATCTGCCGCAGCTTATATGATGCTGAGTGGACGATGGTATTTATTAGCGATGAAATTGAGGTAATTAGTGGGTATCCTGCTGGGGATTTTATTCGCAACAACGGCTTAAGTTTTGCGAGCATTGTCCACGAGGCAGACAAGGAAATGGTCGATCGACAAATCAGCGCAGCAGTAGAGTCGAAACAGCCGTACAATCTAGAATACCGGATTGTTCGCGATGACGGGGCGGTGCGGTGGATGTCGGAAAGAGGTAGGCCAACTTACAATCTAGAAGGGCTGGTTTTGTGGCTCGACAGAGCGATTTTTGACATTACCGATCGCAAACAAGCCGAACTGACTCTGTGCCTGGTAACTCAAGCTGTAGACAGCGCTAGTGATGCGATCGCGATCGCAGATTTGGATGGTTATTCAGTTTATCACAATCAAGCATTTATTCAGCGCTACGGCTATACAGTTGAGGAGCTAAATAATGCCGGTGGCCCAGCAGTAATGTACCCCAAATCTCAAGAATTGAAAAAGTTATTTAGGGTGCTGCGGAAAGGTTTTTCCTGGGAGACTGAAATTGAAATCAAGACTAAAAATGGCGATATTATAGAAACTTTCTTGCGAGCTAACTGCATTAAAGATAGCGCTAGTCAACCGATAGGAATGATAGCCATAATTGCCGATCTCACAGAAATAAAACGCACCGAATCGGCATTAAAACTCAGTCAAGAGCGCTTGCAGTTGGCGGTTTCAGGCAGCTCTTTGGGGCTGTGGGATTGGAATATAGCTACTGGCGAAACTTATTTCGATTTTCATTGGAAATCAATGCTCGGTTATGCAGAAACAGAAATTGAAAATAACTTCCCAAGTTGGGAAAGTTTGCTGCATCCCGAAGACCGAGGGAAGGTAATGGAAGCTTTAAACTCCTATTTGGAAGGTGGCACTGATATCTATGAAGTTGAATTTCGGATGCTCAACAAAGCGGGAAATTGGCAGTGGATTATGGCGATGGGTAAGGTAGTCGAGTACGACGAATGGGGCGGGCCGTTGCGGATGACAGGCACTCACAAAAATATCAGTGCCCGCGTTGCAGCAGAAGCAGAAAAAACGCAGTTGATCGCATCTCTGCAACAACTTACTGACCAGTTGCAAGAAGCGCAAAAAATTGCCCGCATCGGCAATTGGGAATTTGATCTGCAGGCAGGAATTATTAGTTGGTCGGAAGAACTGTTTCGAGTTTACGGTAGAGAATTGAATCGGCCACCGACAATGGAAGAACTTTTAGAGCAAATTCATCCCGATGACAAAGAAAGGTTTGCACAAGTTGTGCAAAAGGCAGTGACTGAAGGGACAGCTTACGACATCGACCACCGCATCTATTTTCCATCACGAGAAATCAAGCACGTTAACGGTAAAGGACAAGCTGTTAAAAATGAGTTGGGTCAGGTGGTGCGGCTGTTTGGCACGGCAATGGACATTACCCATCGCAAAAAAGCAGAAATTGCTTTGCAAGAAAGTGAACAGCGATTTCGAGCTGTATTTGAACAAGCGGCGATCGGCATTGTGAAAGTGTGGCCAGACGGTCAATTTTTGAATGCCAATCAAGGGTTTTGCAATATTGTCGGATACTCAGAATTGGAGCTGAAATCACGAAATGTTGGGGATATTTCTCACCCCGAAGATGTAGCAGCCGATGTCGAGTCGCGCGACAGACTGTTAGCTGGGGAAATTTTTAATTATTCCCTTGAAAAACGCTTTATTCGCAAAGATGGTTCATTTGTTTGGACTAATATGACTATATCTTTAGTGCGGGATGGGTTTGGGGAGCCTAGCTATGTAATTGGTGTGATTGAAGATATTAGCGCTCGCAAACTTGCCGAGGCTATCTTGCGCCAGCAATTAAAGCGAGAACGCCTGGTGGTAGGAATGCTGGAACGCATTCGCTCTTCTCTCAATTTAGAAGAAATTTTGACAAAAACTGTTGCTGAAGTACGGCAATTTTTACAAACAGACAGGACAGTTATTTATCAGTTTAATCCTGATTGGAGCGGTTTTGTAAATGTCGAGTCGGTGGGCAAAAATTGGCTGGCTATTCAGGGAATAACTATTAACGATTCCTGCTTTAAAGACAGCTATGCTTCTGCTTACGAACATGGTCGTGCTGTAGCTGTCGATGATATTTACCAAGCTGATCTTTCCGAGTGCTACATTAATTTATTAAGTCAATTTCAGGTGCGAGCTAATTTGGTAGTGCCAGTTTTGCAAGGCGAGAAGTTGTGGGGGCTATTGATTGCTCACGAGTGCGCGGGTTCCCGCCACTGGCTGGAAATTGAGGTCGAGTGTCTCAAACAAATTAGCGTGCAGTTGGCGATCGCGATCCAGCAATCGACACTGTTTGAGCAAGCACAAACTGAAATTGCCGATCGCAAACAAGCCGAGTCAGCTTTGCAGGAATCGGAAGCGCGAGAACGTTCAAAAGCGCTAGAGTTAGAAGCAGCTATTAACAAACTCCGAACGACTCAAGCTCAGCTCGTTCAAAATGAAAAAATGGTGAGTTTGGGTCAGTTAGTTGCTGGTGTTGCTCACGAAATTAATAACCCTGTTAGCTTTATTCACTGCAATCTCAATCCGGCTCGCAATTACACTTTAGATTTGCTGGAATTGATTAAATTTTACCAGCATTACTGTCCTAATCCTCCAGCCCAAGTCTTGGATAAAATTAATGAAATAGACTTGGATTATATTGCTGAGGATTTCCCGAGATTGTTTAATTCGATGCAAGTAGGAACCGAGCGAATTGTCGAGATTGTGAAATCGTTGCGTAATTTTTCCCGATTGGACGAGTCTGCTGGGAAGTCGGTTAACATTCACGAGGGAATTGATAGCACTTTGATGATTTTGCAAAATCGGTTAAAATCTCACAGCAGTCATGGAGAAATTCAGATAGTGAAAGATTACCAACTATTGCCACAAATTGAATGTTTTCCAGGCGAGTTGAATCAGGTATTTATGAATATTTTAATTAATGCGATCGATACTTTGGAAGAACGGGACAAGCAGCGTTCGATCGAGGAGTGCGATCGACATCCCAGCACGATCGCTATTCGCAGTTATCAGGCTGCTGCAGGCTTCGTAGCAGTATCGATTGCGGACAACGGGGGAGGGATACCGGAGTCGGTGCGATCGAGGCTGTTTGACCCGTTTTTCACGACTAAACCTGTGGGCAAGGGCACGGGTTTGGGATTGTCGATTTCTCACTCGATTATCGTCGATCGCCACGGCGGCAGATTGAGCTGTATTTCAACACCGGGAGAGGGAGCGGAGTTTTTGATTGAAATTCCAGTGCGACCGAATTTAGCTGGTACGATCTCAAATATGGGGCAATAAATTAGCAATTTGTAATTGGAAATTGGGAAGCGGAAATGGGTTAATATCTCACATCTTGCACCATTCTCAAGAACAGGCAAGATACCTGTTCCACAAAGAGTGAATTTTCTTATGGAACAGGCAGGATGCCTGTTCCTAAACAAGTAATTGAGAATGGTGCAACATCTCAGTAATATCAAATACCGTAACATCGGAATTATACCCTGCCAGCGAGCATTATCCTTGCTCCTGGTCACTCGATCGCATCCCGCTGGCAGTGCACTCAGAAAATTATTATTCTGATACTCAGGTCAACAATATGAGTTATGAGTTGTGAGTGGTGAGTGAAAAATTAAACACGATCTTACTAATTACTAATTACCTTCAACTTTTACATAAAAATCGGGGAAGATTCCGAGTTACTGCTGGCGTGACAAATGCGATTTTTGCCTTCGGTTTTGGCTTGATAAAGGGCGCTGTCAGCGCTGCGAATTAGGGTGTTGGGAGATTCCTGGGCAGAAGGAATCCCTGTCGCAATGCCGCAACTGAGGGTAAGGTAGGGCCCGATCGACGATCGCGCGTGGGGCAGTTTCAAGCTGGCGATGCCGTCGCAAATTTTCCGGGCGACAGCGTTTGCCCCTTCGGCGCTAGTGTTGGGCAGCACGAGGGCAAATTCTTCGCCACCGTAGCGGGCAGTCAAATCCCCAGCCCGCTTGGTGGCGCTGGCGATCGCCCCCGCAACTTGCCGCAAACAATCGTCCCCGCCCAGGTGCCCATAAAACTCGTTGTAAAGTTTAAAAAAGTCGATGTCCAACATAATTAAAGACAGTGGCAGTTTCTCTCTTGCCAATCTGCGCCACTCTAAGCTCAAAACCCGATCGAACTGGCGGCGATTGGCAATGCCAGTCAGTCCGTCAGTAGTTGCCAGTTGCTGCAATTTTTGATTCGCTATTGCTAGCTTGCGGTAAAGTTGAGATTGTTCGATCGCGATCGCCACTTGATTTGCCAAGTGCTGTAAAAAATCTATTTCCCACTGCTGCCATTCTCTGACACCGCTGCAATTGTATGCTGTCAGCATTCCCCACAAACTATTGCCATTTTCTGCGATCGAATTCGGCAAACTTTTCCCCTGCGCCTGCGGTTTGCCACTCGCCTGCTGCCAGATATAATTTTCGTCTGCATCTTGATTTTTTTCGGCTTCCCAAACAAAAGCTTCTTGTGTTTCTTTTGCCGTTTCCCAGTCGCCAGATTGCCAAATTGGCACGCTGATAACTGCTGCAATTTCACAATCTGCTAACAATTCTTTACAACTGCCCGCCAATGGGGCAGTGCTGACATCTGCTATTGCTTGAACCGACTGGGATTCGACTAAAACAAAGCATGACACCGCCAAAGCAGCACTAATATTTTGGTTTTCAATATAACCCAATGGCAAACCATCACCTGCGACGATCGCACCTTTTTGCTCTTCCCCGTCCAATTGAGACACCCAATCCTGACACCGATAAATTAAAACCCGGTCTGTTTGGAGAAATTGGCGCACTTCTGCAACGGTACTTTGGAGAATGCTTGCCGGATCTATTGACGATCGAATATGTTCGATCATTTTGCCCAACAGTCGCTGTCGGAGAGCCTGCTGCCGCAATTGTTCTTCGATTTGCTGGCGTTCGATCGCGTAATGGATTGCCCGCACCAGCAGAGTTCTGTGAAATCTTCCCTTTACCAAACAATCTTGAGCGCCGCAGCGCAATACAGACCGCGCCATGTTTTCATCGTTGATATCTGTCAGCACCACAATTGGCAATGTGGGCCATCGCCCTTTCAAAACTGCGATCGCCTCGCTTCCCCTCAAGCTGTCTGACAGTGACAAATCTAATAGTACGGCGTCAAACTTTTCTAATTCCAGACACCCGGCTCCTATCTCCAGAGACTTAACAGTTTGGAGAAGAAATAGAGACTCGCTGAATGACCCTAGAAGGTCTTCGATCATTGTCGGATCTCCGAGGTCATCCTCAACCAACAAAATTTTCAGACATTGGTTACGTGTTAACACAACTATAGCGTTCGGAGCGGGTCTAAGGCAACTTTTTTGTTTTGAGAGCGATACTTGCGATCGGCCAATATTGCTGCTTATCAAATTCACTATACACTCAAACTATCAATTTAGCCCTCCATTAAAGTTTACATATCCGGCGGGAGTGAAACGATTTCAAACCAATACTCACATAAAGTCTTCATTACTTCAAGCAATCCTTCAAAAGTCACTGGTTTGGATATGAAAGAATTGGCTCCCAAGCGGTAGCAAAGCAAGATATCTCCTCTGCGGTGGGAAGTTGTGAGCATTACAACCGGAATTTGTTGCAAATGAGGGTCTGATCTGATCAAAGTTAGTGTTTCTCGCCCGTCCAGCCTCGGCATATTCAGATCCAAAAGTATCAAGTCTGGCTGGTGCCAATTGCTGCTACCAAGATATTGACCACGACGGTACAAGTAGTCTAGCACTTGTTCTCCATTTTCCACAAATTCGCTCGTAATTGCTAATCGAACTTCTCGCAGTGCTTCCCCCATCAAAAAGCGCGTATCCTCGTCATCGTTTGCTATTAAAAGAGTAAATTTTTTCTTTTGATAATTCACCGCTTTGCCTCAGTGCGAGCGTCTTTTGTGAGGTTGCGGGACTTTAAACCGTGTCTGAGTACCTGCACAGCATCTCTTGCCATCATCCGGTAAATCTGGCTGAGAACACTGAAAGTGTGTTGCAGCAATTTACCGTTTTTCTCGATTTGCAAAGGTTTGCGAATCATGCTTGTTTCACTTGGCCGTCTGTCCCAGAACCGACAAACTGCAAACACATCACAAATTCTTCTCCGCGAACTACTAGGGAAACTATTGCATCCCAAAGCAAGATGCTCTGGATACAGTTGAAAAAAATTAACAAGTCTTGCACGCACCGCTGATTTATAAGTTGTATAAGGATAGAGCTAATAGATTTATATTGATAGATTTTTACCTCAATGTCATCAGTGAATATGCTACACTTTATAAGCATTTTTGTAAAGAACAGATAAAGATGTTTAAAGCTTAAGTAAATGACGGGTGACTGCTTCAAGCCCACTTATGACTTCACTTTGGTATAGGAATAGAAAAATAAAAAGTCGAGCCTCGATTGGGTTCTGATTCTACCCACAGGCTGCCGCCGTGCCGATCGACAATTCTTTGACAAATCGCTAAACCGATACCAGTTCCCGAATACTGTTTTTGGGTGTGCAAGCGCTGAAAAATCTGAAAAATTCGCGGATGGTACTGTGAGGCAATCCCAATACCGTTATCCTGCACTGAAAACACCCAGCTATCCCCCTGACGCGAAGCGTCCACCTGCACCACCGGCGCCTCACTGCTGCGGTACTTAATCGCGTTACCAATTAAATTTTGAAACAGTTGCAGCAGTTGAAAACAGTCACCTTTTACCCTTGGCAAATTCCCCCTAGTAACTGAAGCTTGATTCTCGCGGATTGCCAAATGCAAATTAGCACAAGCATCCTCAAAAACCCGATCGCAATCTATCACGTCAAAAGGTTTCTGACTGCGACCAACCCGCGAATACTCCAGCAAGTCATCAATCAGCGCCTGCATCCGCTCGCAAGAATTAACAATATTGCGGATAAATTTATTCCCTTGGGCATCAAGTTGGTTGGGAAAGCGTTTTTCTAATAGTTGAGCGTAGCCAGCAATCGTGCTCAAAGGCGCTTGCAAATCGTGAGAAGCCACGTAAGCAAACTGTTCTAGTTCGGCATTAGAACGAGTTAATTCTTGAGCGTAGCGGGTTTGAGTGTCTAAACTCTCTTGCAGCAATTCTTGTACCAGCTTGCGTTCGGAAATATCTTCGATCGCACAAATCAAATACTGCGCCGTCCCCTCGGCGTCGCGCATTGCCGAAACAGTAACATTCCCCCAGCGCACTGCCTGATCTTTGCAGATCAAACGCTTTTCCAGAGAAAAAGTTTGCATCTCCCCGGACAACAGCGAGCGCACATATTCTCTGTCCGCTTGTCTGTCATCCGGGTGAGTAATTTCCTGCCAATTTTGCTGTAACAATTCCGATTCTGCATAGCGGACAATTTGACAAAAGCCGGGATTCACCCGTATAAATTGACCGCAGAGCGCGGTTTTCGCTATGCCGACTGCCGCTTGCTCGAAGATCGCGCGGAAGCGTTCTTCGCTGTCTCGCAGGGCAATTTCTGCTCGTTTGCGATCGGTAATGTTGCGAAAGGTTACTGCCAGACCATCGTTTAATTTGACCGCCACAATGTGCAGCCAAACAATTGTATCTTGCTCCTGTTCGTAATAAAATTCTTGGTCTACAGTTTCTCCTGTTTCTACTACAGAAACATACAAATCAAATAACCCATTATTGCTAACTTGGGAAATTTTGGCTAACAAATTCTTGCCAACAATCTCATTTAATAGCAGACCATAAAATTTTTCGGCAGCAGGGTTGATTAAGAGCCACTGGAAATCTACAATATTTCCCTCACTGTTGCGGACGGCAGAATAAGCCACCACACAGTCTAAGGAACTATTTAATATGCTAGCAAGCAGCGACTGTGACTGTTGCAGTTGATAATTTTGTTCTTTTAATTGCTGTTGCAGTTTTTGCAAGTGGACTTGCTTGTCGATGCGTGCTAAAACTTCTTCTACTTGAAATGGTTTAGTAATATAGTCAGCGCCTCCTACTCGAAAAGCTTGTAATTTATCGTTCATTTCATCTAATACACTTAAAAATATCACCGGAATTTGTTCGGTTTCCGGTGTCGCTTTCAGTTTCCGACAAACTTCATAACCGTTCATTTCCGGCATTCTAATGTCGAGTAAAATTAAATCCGGGCCATGGGTGATCGCAACATTTAATGCCAGTTGACCGCAAATAGCTCGGTAAACTTGATACCCTTGGGATGTTAGCAGTTTGGATAAGAACCGCAGATTGCTCGGTTGGTCATCAACCACCAATACTTTAATTTCGCTATTATCCATTTATTTTAAACTCGATTGAGTTAAATCCATTATCCTGTCGAGTCGGTAATCGACCAGCAAATCTTTTAAAGCATCAGCTAAGGTTGGATTACTTTCAGAAATGCGATCGACAAGTTGAATCGCCAGCTCTTCATTAACATCATTAGCTGCGTCGTAGAGTTCATGCACCCAGCTTTGAGGCATCTGAGCCAGCAGCCCTCCGAAAAATGAATCGGGTTTTTCGTTCACACAATAACGTCGTAAAGCCCCGACTGGGGGGCGGGGCAACTCTTGATAAAGATAGCGCACTCCCAAGTAGCAAGCCATCTTGTCAAAGAGGATTTGTTCTTGAAAAGGTTTTCGCACAAAATCGTCGCAACCTGCGGCGATAATTTCGCCTTTTTTTTCCTCAAAAGTGCTAGCAGTCAGAGCAATAATTACAGTTCGCCACTGAGTTTGTTTCTCTTTCGCTCTAATTTGTCGGACAGCTTCAAAACCGTCCATTACTGGCATTCGCGTATCCAGCCAAATTAAATGAGGCTGCCAACTTTCCCAAAGTTGAACCGCTTGGTAGCCATTTTCCGCTTCTCGGACTTCAAAACCAATTGGTTGCAACATTTTAACCAGCAGCAGCCGATTTTCTTGATTGTCGTCAACTGCTAAAATCCGATAAACCGGTTGATCTGCTTCTAGTCCGATCGCCCGCTGCAATGTCGCCACTGTTATTTCAGACGAAATAGCGGCAAATACTTGGATATTAAATTTAAAACTTGTTCCCTCACCTAAAACACTTTTTACCCAAATATCCCCACCCATAATCTGCACGTATTTTTTAGTAATTGTCAAACCCAATCCCGTACCGTCAGCCGCTTTTCTGCCTGCTTCTGTTTGCATAAAAGCATCAAATAAAGTGTCTATTTCTGCGGCTGCTATGCCAATTCCCGTGTCTTCAACTTCAAACAAAATTAAAAATGGCTCGACGACCGAGGTAGAGTTAGGATAAATTTCCGATTCTGCGAGCTGCTGCTTGCTTTCTGCGCTCACGCGCAGCCAAATACTGCCGCCCTCGCGAGTAAATTTCATGGCATTTCCCAGCAGGTTAATTAAGCAGACGCGCAGCTTTTTTTCGTCAGTTTTTATATATTGGGGAACATTCGCCTGCACGGAAAATCTCAGTTGCAAATTTTTGGTTTCAGCTTTGATTTGAAACATCTCTTCGAGAGTGTCGAGGAGTTGATAAAGGTCAAAGCTGCGTTCATCTAAGCCAATTATCCCTGCTTCTATTTTCGACAAGTCTAAAACATCGTTAATTAGTTCCAGCAAATGTTGACCGCTGCGGTTAATAATTCGGAGATTTTCGATATTTTCGTGGCTGAGTAAAGAGTCGCGACTCATGACTTGGGTGAAACCCAGGATGGCGTTCAGAGGAGTCCGCAATTCGTGGCTCATGTTGGCAACGAATTGACTTTTTGCTAGGGATGCAGCGGCAGCGGCTTCTTCGGCTTTTTTGCGTTCTATTATTTCTTGTTGCAGTTCGGTATTGCGATCGATTAATTGTTTTTTCAGTCTTTGGATAGTCAGTTGGTGTTCAATTCGCGCTAAAACTTCTGCGACATGAAACGGTTTTGTGATATAATCTACCCCTCCAACTTGAAATGCGCTTACTTTGTCCAATACTTCATCTAAAGCGCTGATAAAAATAACGGGAATTTCTGCTGTCTTCGGATCGGCTTTGAGCTGGGTGCAGACTTCGTAGCCGTCCACTTCCGGCATTTTGATGTCGAGCAAAATCAAATCGGGAGAACCAGAGCGCGCAGCTCTGATTGCCATTTTGCCGTTAATTACGCCGCGGACTTTGTAGCCCCGATCGGACAGCGTTGCTGATAAAACTTGCAAATTTTCTGGAGTATCGTCAACAATTAATATGTTGCCTTTATTTTCTTCTATTTGATTTTTGGTCATCGATCGCTATTTTTTGTTAATTTAAGAATTGTTGAAATTATGAAAACTGCTTAAATACTCATTATAGCACTCCCTCTTCACTCAACTGCTTTGATATTTACAGAACTTATCGTAGTGAAGATTTGAGATTTGAGATTAAAGAATTGGGAATGACTGATGATTACTAGGGTGTGGAGCACGGGCCTACAAGTAAATTAGCCGATCGCCCGCAGGCGAGTTTACAAATAGGCGATCGACCTACATCATCCATAATCCTGAACCTGCCCCTATCCCTTCTTCTTTCATCCTTCAACAATTTCTAAACTCCTCAATCAAATCGATAATCCGATCACATCGGAAGTTATTCGCCAAATCGGCGATCGCCCTGCGGAAACTAGCATTAATAGGAGGAATCGACAACAACAGCCGAAAAATCTCCTCGTTATCAACCGCATCCGCCGCAGAATACAATTCATCAATCCATTCAGCAGGCATAGCTTGCAAAAATGAAGTATTGAGCGTAAAAGCCAAATCAGCCGTTTCAGTTGCCGTGGAAACCTCGGCGGACACCGCAGCATCAGAACTTAGCGAAGCTTCTCGATCATAAACATAGCGGACTCCCAGATACTTAGCCATCTTTTCCAGAATCACTTGCTCCCGAAAAGGCTTCGCTACAAAATCATCGCAACCAGCAGACAAAATCAGCGATCGCTCCTCATCAAAAGCACTTGCAGTCAGAGCAATAATCACCGTTGCTTGACCTTTCAAATGCGCTTTAATCTGTTTAGTAGCTTCGTAACCGTCCATCACCGGCATCCGCATATCCATCCAAATCAAATGAGGTTCCCAACTCGACCACATTTCCACAGCTTCAACGCCATTCTCAGCTTCCTGCACAGCAAAGCCAAGGGATGTCAGCATTCTGACCAACAGCAAGCGGCTTTCCAGGCGATCGTCAACAGCTAAAATCCGATATTCGGGCTGTCCGGGTTCAATACCCACCACTCGGCGAGCTGTTTGAGCCACCTGAATTTCCACTGCATTAGGGAGCGAAACTTTAACATCAAATCTAAAAATGCTGCCGCGACCGAAGGTGCTTGTTACCGTCATCTTCCCTCCCATTAACTGAACGAACTGCTTGCTGATTGGCAAGCCCAAACCGGTTCCTTCTTGAGCTTTTTTCCCGCTTTCTGTTTGCGCGAAAGGTTTAAACAAATTGTCCATTTCTTCCGCAGAAATTCCTGAACCAGTGTCTTCCACTTCAAATAGCAAAGAGCAAGTCTCACTTGGCGAAATTTCTGGGTTATTTTTATTTTTTAGCAGCTCATGTTTAATTCTCAAATTAACACCACCTTCCGCAGTAAATTTAATAGCATTTCCGACGACATTTATCAATACTTGTCGCAACTTACTTTCATCAGTTTCTATATAGTGAGGCAGATCGGATGGGCAATCAAAAATTAACTGCAACCCTTTTTTTTTGGCTTGCAGCTTCAGCATATTTTCAGTATTTTTTAGCATTTTGTGCAAGTTGAAGGTGCTGTTATTAAGTGTCACCAGCCCGACTTCAATTTTTGACATTTGCAGAATATTGTTGATCAGAACCAGCAAATGTTCCCCGCTCTGGGTAATAATTCCTAAGTATTGCTGTTGGTCGGCACCGAGGTCTGGGTCGCGGGCTAGCAGTTGGCTGAAACCGAGAATTGCGTTGAGGGGAGTTCGCAATTCGTGGCTCATATTCGAGAGGAATTCGCTTTTCGCCCTGTTGGCTCTGTCGGCTTCTTCTTTGGCTTTTTGCAGGGCTATTTCAGCTTGTTTGCGTTCGGTAATATCGCTAGCAGTGCCTGTTGTGCCGATGATGTTTCCTCCAGGGTCCATGCGCGCGATCGCCTTGGTATTTATATCAATCTTTCTGCCGTCTTTTCCTAATACTATATTTTCGTACTGAAACACAGTTTTTCCAGTCAGCAAGCGCTGCTGAAGTTCCCATTTCCAGTCTATTTCTCCTGGGGCTAAGAAATCGCTAAAAGTACAGCCTAGCATTTCTTCAGGCTCATAACCATAGATTTGTTTAACTGCTTGGTTCACAAAACTAATATGCCCTTCAGCATTGCAAGACCAGATAATATCTTGGGAAGTTTCAACTAAATGACGGTATTTTTCTTCGCTCTCTGCAAGGGCTATTTCTGCTAGCTTGCGTGGGGTAATGTCCATCAAAGTTGTGAATAGTTTTGTCACTTGCCCTTGTTGGTTGACAACTACTTCTCCTCTGGCTTCGATGTAGCGGATGAAGCCGGCTTCACTTATTTGTGACGGGCAATTATCCGCAGCAATTTTCGGTTCCGGCCGCAGAATTCGATATTCCAAAGTGTAAGATTGCCCGCTAGCAATAGCAGTGTCGATCGTTGTTTGCCACTTTTGTTGATCGTCCGGATGCACGTATTGCGAAAACTCAGTTAGTGTTGGCGCAGGTTGGGTTGGATCGAGACCAAAAATCCGAGATAACTCTTCTGACCAAGTAGTTGTGTTGGCAGAAAAATCGCATTCCCAATTACCGACACGGGCGATTCTTTGCGCTGCTGCTAAAGAAGCCGCTACAGCTCGGAGTTTTTCTTCGGCTAATTTGCGATCGCTAATATCTTGAATCACAGAAATCATGCAGGTTTCGCCATGAATGTCAATGATTTCTGCTGACAGCAGCCCGGTTCTGAGTTCCCCGGTTTTAGTGCGAAAATCAAATTCGTAGTTAAGAATAATTTGTTTTTCATCTAACATTTTAAACAACTCGGCGCGGGCTTGTATATTTTCCCAAAGATTCAAATCAATCGCCGTGCGACCGAGAATTTCTGCAGCCGAGTAACCGATTATCTGGCAAAAAGCCTCATTAATTTCTAAATAACGACCGTCATTAAATCTGGTAATAGTAATCGGGTTGGGAGAAGAACGAAAAGCTTTAGCAAACTTTTCCTCAGACAACCGCAGTTGTGCAGTTCTATCCTCGACTAAAGTTTCCAATTCTTGATTCAGCTTTTGGAGTTGAGCATTTTGTTCCGCTAATTGCTTCTCCCTAAAATAGCTGTTAATCGCTTCTTTTACCGTCAACTTCAAATCTTCTGACTGCCAAGGTTTCGATATGTATCGGTACAATTTAGCATATTTAATAGTATTCGCCACTGCTTCTAGGTCTGCTTGCCCCGTCAGCATAATTTTGATAGTTTTTGGCGAAATTCTGTGAATCTGCTTCAGCAATTCGTCCCCTTTGATATTCGGCATCAGATAGTCGGAAATCACTGCTACGATTTCGCAGTCCTCTGCCAGTAATTCCTCGATTAACTCTAAAGCATCTTCGCCGCCTTCAGCGGTTTCTAATAAGTGTTCTTCCCCCAGGGTTTTTTTTAACTCAATTTTCAAACTTTCAAGAATTATCGGTTCGTCATCCACACAAATAATCACAGGTTTATTATTCATATTTTTGTCAAACCAGATTTTATAGTTTCTACTAATTCTTTGCGATCCCACGGCTTGTACAAACAACGGTGCAAGTTTGCTTGCTCTTTAACCCGTGTTATTGCTACTTCGTCGGCTTGCCCGGTGAGCATGACTTTCACAATTTTAGGATATTTTTGGTGAACCATAATCAAAAAATCATCTCCTTTAATCCCTGGCATTAACCAGTCAGATACTATGACCAAAATATCACTTTCATCTTCTTTTTGAATTTCCTCCATAATTTCCAGAGCTTCATCTGCATTTTCTGCTACTTCATAGAGGTAAGCATCCCCAAATTCTTTTTTAAGTTGAATTTTTAAACTATTTAAGACCACAACTTCATCGTCAACGCACAAAATTACTGGTTTAGGCATAAAACTTTACTTGTATTGAATTTTAAAACTTGGGCTTTCCCCTCTTTTTTAAATTGCTCTCAAGGGATTCCGACGGGCAAGGATATAGTAAATTTTGTTTGACCAGGCACGCTTTCTACTTGCAGTTCACCTTGGTGTTTTTCCAGAATTTTTTGAACTATATCTAATCCCAAACCACTGCCTTCCCCTGGAGGTTTAGTTGTGAAAAACGGCTCAAAAATTCTCGGCATAATCTCTGGGGGAATCCCTGAACCACTGTCGGTAATACTGACTGATATTGCGTTCGGTTGGTGTTTGACATCAATTTTTAACACTCCTTTGTTGCCCATCGCTTGTAAAGCATTGTGAACCAAATTTGTCCAAACTTGATTGAGTTCATCAGGATAGCATAGCACAGAGGGCAAATTAGTACCATAGTTTCTGACCACTTCCACACCGTGTTTGATTTGGTAGTGGTAAAGCGTTAAAACAGTATCGATACCGTCGGTAATATTAGCGATCACTTTGGAACCCGACTGGTCGTAACGAGAGTAGCTTTTCAAAGCAAAAACTATTTTAGCTGCCCTATCTGTGGCAGTAGCAATATTTTTAGTGCTTTTTTGTACCGTAGCAAATTGGTAGGCAGTTTGTACAATATTTCGACTTTGGCTGTCTTTCAACAAAGGTAAAAAAGGTTCTACATTATTGCCGATGCCGATATCTAATAAGGTACAGGCAAGACTGTCGGCGTCGTCAATATTTTCTGATTCTAATTGCCCCTGCAAAAGTTTTTTCAACTGTCGTTTTTCTTTACTAGATAATGTGTCTATTTCTTGGCTGGAATTGTCCAGCAAAGCAAAGAAATCCTGTCGCTGTTCCGGGGATAGCTGTTGAAAAAATATCGGCAACTGCTGCAATTGTTCCGTCCAGAAGTCGGCGATGTTCTGCACAGAAGAGCGAATCGCCCCTAAAGGAGAATTGATTTCATGAGCAACTCCGGCAATTAACTGTCCGAGGGCTGCCATTTTTTCTGATTGAATGAGTTCTTTTTGAGTCCGCTTCAGTTCTTCTAAGGTATGAGATAATTCTGCATTTTTTTGGGACAGCGCTGACTCGGCTATTTTGTGGGCGTTGATGTTGCGGGCAACCCAAATGACTGCATCTTTTGAGAACAGAGAAATACAGGCAGAAAACCAAATTTCGCGACCAGAAACTGTTAAGCTGTAGTCAAAATTGATAGTTTGTTGTGTTTCTAACACTTGCTGAACTAACACCCACCAATCATCCGGGTTGTCGTCGTCAAAAAAATGTTCTATGGTCAAGCTGACTATATCACAATCAGGCTCAGAAGCCGCTGCCAAATTCGTTGGCAAAACTTCTATGTTCCTCTGACTGTCTAGCACGAGAACGATGTCGGTCATCGCTTCAAAAACGGCGCGGACTTTCCTTTCAGAAAAGTGCAATTTTTCTTCGAGCAATTTTGTGTCACTAATTTGTTGCTGCAATTCTTCGTTACTGGCTGCTAGTTGAACCGTGCGGTCTAGAACTCGCTGTTCGAGTTCGGTGTTGAGGCGGCGAACTTCAGCTTCAGCGGTAGTGCGGTCTTGTATTTCCTTTTTTAACTGACTGTTGGCATTAATTAATTCTAAAGTTCGCTGTTTGATTTTTTCTTCCAAATTATCATTTAAAATTCGCAACTTTTCCTCTACTTCTGTTCTCCGCAACGCTTCTTTTTGCAATTCTTCGTTCATTTTGTTCAACTCCTGAATTTTGTCGGCAACTGTTTCCTGCAAAAGCTCGACATTTGCGTGCATTTCTACCGGATCTAAGGCCTGCAGCAGGCTAATTTTAGTCACAATTCCGGCTAAATATCCTTCCTCGTCCACCACCACCAAGCGCCGGATGCCGTGCTGCTGCATTAATTGGTGAGCCTGCCACAAGATGGCTTTTACCTGCAACGGTATCAGCGGAAAACTCATGGCGGCGGTGACGGGAGTACGTGCGAAATCTAGTCCAGAAGCTTGGAATTTAACAATGTTGCGTTCTGTAATTATGCCCACAGGTTTCTGATTTTTGTTGTCGCTGTCAGTGCAAATGACTATGGAGCTTTTCCGCTGGGTTCTCATCTGTTTTGCGACTTCTAAAACTGAGGCGCTGCTTGAGGTAACTATTAATTGTGTAGTCATAATTTCTTCGGCGCGCCACATTTTCAGCAAGTCTGCCGGTTGGAAGATTTGACGGATGCTTTCGCAGGTGATAGCGCCTAGCAAGTTGCCACTTTCGTCTAGGAGGGGTAAATGACGGATTCTTTTCGTTAGCGCAGCCCTCGAAGAGGATCGCAATATGCTCAATACCTTGAAGATATTTCCCGCTTGATAGAGGGAAATGGCGATCGGATTTTCAGTCATTACCTCAGAAATTGCCACCCCTGCTAGCGGTATTTCGCTAGCAGTTATTTTCACAACATCGCGTTCTGTAAAAATTCCGAGCAATTGCTGCTCAAACGCGATTAAAATGCAACTGGCACTCGCCTGAGTCATGGCAGCAATTGCTACTTTCAAGGGTGTGTCTGGAGGCAGCACCGGCGGTTTGGGGTCGATCGCCTGTTCTAGCAAGCTTTGGGTATCAGAAACTGTTGTTGACATGGGCAAATCAAGGGGGATAGATGCAGGCGGAACCGGCACTTAATACCATTTTAGATTTCCGATTTTACAGTCGCGGTACGCTCACCGCAATCCAGGTTTGACATCGGTCTAGAGTTGCATTTTTAGTCGCGCATTGGTATGATTTTTAGTGCGATCGCGCTAAACGGCGATCGGAATTAACACCATACACGTCCTTTGACCGATAACTGATGTTACTTCTATTTTACCCGAATGTTTTTCCACACTTTTTTTAACAATCTCCCGTCCCCACACGCTGCCTTCGTCGGCGGGTTTGGTGGTAAAGAACGGATCAAATATTCGTGGCAAAATTCCCGGGTAATTCAGTTGCCACTGACGAGCAGGCTCTGATTTTATGCTCTCACCTCTACTTTTAAAACTCGGCAATTCTCTATCGCTTGTAAACCATTGTGCATCATATTTATGGAAACTTGTTTGAGATCGTCTGGATTACACAAAAATTTAGGCAGTGGAGCTTGACAATTCCTGACAACTTCTACTCTGTGTTTTAGTTGTTTTAATCAAAAGTCAATAGAGTTTTAATGGGTCAGTAATATTGGAAATTACTTTTATACCATACAGTTATATCGAGAATATTTTTTAAATTAAAAATTTTATTTGTGGCTCTCTCTCGCCAATTTTCTTCTTGGGAATATGTGAATAAATGGCAGAAAATATCTGAGTGAATCCGCTAAGCAGCCTTTGATGAAATCTTTGATTGCCGTGCACGTTTATGGATTCCTTCAGTTGAGCAAGCTGGTTGCTAGATTCATAAATTTCGCGTTTTATTCCTGTAAGTTCTTGCCCTACAAAATAGGAATATTGAGATTTTTTGCACAATAACCTACAACTTCAAACTCAGCGTTTTTGAGAACACTTTAATAGCTTTCTCGGAACATTGGCAGGGTTTCCCTGACATGAAACTTGCTGTGATCGATACAAGCTGCTACTAAATATAATATCCTGCCTCAGAGGCTGTTGGCATTGAACATCGATAACTGTAGCTATGTGTTGCATTAACTAGCAGCCCAGAAAATCACGGTGCCCGCAATTGTAAATAATAACCCTGCCTTTGCGCGCAAGCATTCCAGGCAGGGTTATTATTGAGTATTCCCAATTCTCAACGGTGAAGCGAGGGCGCTGCTGCCGACTTCGGCTGCCCAGCAGTGCACTACTCGCCCAATCGAGTGATTTTAGCGCTGCGTTCGGCCAACATCAGCAGTACATAAATAGTCATTACATAGCCGGCGGCGAGAATGGGAATAATTAGAGGAATATCGCGATAAATCATAATTAGAACCAAAAGTCAAGGACGAGGAGGAGCAGGACAAGTTCAAGACCTACTACATTAAGTCAGCACGCAAGACCATGCCTTGGTGTTCTGAAGGCTGTTTTTCCATATCAAGCCTGCGGGAACATTTAGGCGTTCCCGGTCATCAATAATGATTTACTGCTTTACAGATGCTTAAACAGCCTAAAACCATCCACTTTAGCTGCTTTGAGCTACCGTGCACATAAGATGCGCTACTCTTAACTTCTGAAAACTTTTAGCCGCGAGGAACTAAAAATCTGTCCCAGAAATTTTGGCTGCGATCGACTAACAAGGCTGGCTCTACGAAACTTTTACAGGCACCTAAGAGCTACCTGCCAGTCTGACTGTACTTAATGTATAGAATTGTTTAAATCCTTAATACCCATAATAACACAGGGTTTCTGGGATTTAGAGATTTTTGGGCAGTGTCCTTAACAATTCGATACAATAGGGGCAACCCCTCTGGCAGCCGGCTACTCACCTCTGGCAGGCGGGTGACTCCCATCGGGTGGCAGATGACAAATAACTGCCGATCGCCTAGATTTTTCTTTTCTATTGCAGAGAATTACCTTAAAATAAAGATATGATATGTAAAATTTTGTTACTTTACGGCTTGAGTCGGCGTATCCATGATCTCTAGCACTCTCCTATTTTCCTCGGTTGAAGAAGACCTGCGACTGTTGACAGAAAACTTAAAACAGTTAGTGGGTGCCCGTCATCCCATCTTGTACGCGGCTGCAGAATACTTATTCGGCACAAAGGGAAAACGAGTGAGACCCGCAATCGTTCTGTTGATGGCCAAGGCGACTATGCCCGATCGGGAAATCACGGAAAAACACCGCCGCCTCGCTGAAATCACGGAAATGATCCACACAGCTAGTCTCGTGCACGACGACGTGGTGGACGAGTCGGATCTGCGGCGGGGAGTGCCGACGGTTCACAGTCGGTTTAACAACCGAGTGGCAGTATTGGCGGGAGACTTTCTGTTTGCTCAATCTTCCTGGCATTTGGCAAATCTCGACAACCTGCCAGTAGTCAAACTGCTTTCAGAAGTGATTATGGATTTAGCTGAGGGGGAAATTCAACAGGGACTAAATGGATTTGACACCAGCTTGTCGATCGAAGCGTACCTCGAAAAAAGTTATTACAAAACAGCGTCTTTAATTGCCAACAGTTCCAAAGCAGCGGGCTGTTTGAGCGAGGTTTCAGCGGAAATAGCAGACGATTTGTACAACTACGGTCGGAACATTGGTTTGGCATTCCAAATAGTAGATGATATATTAGATTTCACCGCTTCAACGGAAACTTTGGGGAAACCTGCAGGCTCGGATCTCAGAAGCGGTAATCTGACAGCACCCGCACTATTCGCCCTAGAAGAAAAACCTTACTTGGAAGTTCTCATAGAACGCGAATTTGCCCAAGAAGGAGATCTAGAGCAGGCCCTGGCACTGGTAGAAGATTCTAGAGGCATAGAAAGATCGCGAGAACTAGCCACAAATCACGCACAAAAAGCCGTCGAATACTTAGCGGCGCTGCCCCATTCAGAGTCTCGTCAAGCTTTGATTGATTTGGCTGAATACGTTTTGAGTAGACTTTATTAGAGGTGAAAAATTAGAGGTTAAAAAGTTACACTTAATTGTTAACGGGGAATTGGTAATGGGTAATTCCCAATACCTAATTCCCTGTTACCAATTAATAGAAAATTGACTTGTTTAGGCTAGGCAATATCCGGCGGTGGAACAGATCGATACTGTTGCAAGTAAACGTTAATTAAACTCTGTACTTGTTCGCGAGGGATTTCCGTCCCGACTTCCTGATTGCCGGGACTTTCAAAAAAAACAATGCTGTCAAGACCTTCAAGAGCTATCATCTGAAATAAAATGTGAGTGACAGGCAAAAGGACCGGTCTGAGGCGATCGCCCCCAGCAGCCGACGCCTGCGACGCATCTTTAAGACTGCTCCAAGCATAAATCACTTTCTTCTCCCGTCCCGGTTGCTTGAGATTGCTCAAAACCACGAGCGCCCAACTTTGGTCTACCGCTTGCAGGATCGAGTATTCGAGGTGCTGTAGCTGTTGGGCAATTAACACCAGTGCCGGGGCGATCGCCTTTAAGATTTGTGGCGTCGAACCGTCGGGCGGAGCTTTTTCGATCAATGCTTGAATCTGTTGGTCTAAATCCATCAGTCAGTTCTTTGATATCTAAAATTAAAAATTTCAGGTTAGCAGGTCCGCATCCAAGTATATATTACCCAGCACTGCCCTATTAAAGATAAGCTGACACCGATCTAAATTTAATATTTTGCAGCCTAGAGTCCTTGTCGCGAGCATTTGGGCAAAAAAATTAAGTGCGTAACAGCTTACACAATGTCATCCCAAAAGTCTCACCGTAGGGTGCTGAGCGCTAGCGCTGTCAAGGTGTGTTAAATCTGAGCCAGATGAAAAGCCGAAAACGGTTATTTCACGTTCGGATTTTTCAAACTTAAAGCTATAAAAACTGTTTGGGGGAGTTTGGTTTCAAAATAAAAACGCCCAAAGTTAGTAACCTCGTTGCTTACTGACTCATGAGCGGGCTGGGTGCTGATGGCGCACCTTACCCCAGATGGCCACTCAAAGGATTTGTTGGCCTTAGTCCTATATATCTATTGTTCATATTTATAGTTGGTCGATCGTCCTTGACGCTACCCCTACCTGCCGCTGCACCTCGGCCTCATCAGCTACACCCCCAACTTTTTCGTTGTTAACAGCCCCAGAGTTACCTCAAATGTAACAAAATATTACAAGATGACGCTAAAGCAGCATAGAGGCTTGACAGCAAAGAAGTAAGCGGCTAATCTGATATACATACCCGGGTAAGTCAATTCACTGTCATATGCAAGAAAAGCAAAAAGTTACATTGTATCTTCCACCAGAACTGCATCGCCAGCTCAAAATCCGAGCCGCAGTCGAAACTGAACCGATGTCATCAATTGCAGAAAGGGCAATTGTCTTCTACCTAGGAAATCCCGAACTGGTTGACGAAGTAGAAGCCTCTTACGGACAAACCCATCGGGTATACAACTGTCCAGAATGCACGGGTTCAGTAGTAATGCGAGATGGAGAACTGGCATCCGTAACAAGTCAGCCGAGCGTATTGGCTGAACAGGATCTTCCAGTAAAGCAGGTGTCGGGCGTCGGCGCGATCACGGCCAAACCGGGAGAGGAAGAATTGGTTCCCTGCTAAGAATGCCTTGCTTCCCCAAACAGCTAAAACTGAAATTTTCAGTAAGAGGGCGAAGGGCAGCATTGAGATTCAGCAAAGATAGCACCGTCTCTAGTGGGTCGAGGACTATGCAAGAAGAGATCAGTATTCTAATCCAAGCTCAATATCCTCTGATCTACCTCGTGACATCCGAGGAAGAGCGGTGTGAGCAAGCAATTTCGACAATAGCTCAAGCCAAACCACAGCGACGAGTATTCGTCTGGACTGTAACCCAAGGCATGATTGAGCGCACGGATAACGGTCAACCTCGTACCACTCAGCAAAGCACCCTCTCGCCACAGGCAGCCCTTGAATGGGCGATCAGGCAGCGGGAACCAAGCAACAACCCCAGTGGAATCTATATATTCAAAGACCTTCATCCTTTTAAAGATGATGCAACTGTAACAAGGTTATTGCGGGATGCGATCGCCAACTTCAAAGGAACGCAAAAGACAATTATACTGATGTCTCCTTTGCAGCAAATTCCGATCGAGCTAGAAAAGGAAGTAGTGGTATTAGACTTCGCGCTCCCAGACATGAAGGAACTAAACCAAGTATTGTCTAGCCAGTTGGAGCAAACAAAATCGAAACGCATTACCACAGAAGCGCGAGAAAAACTTTTAAAAGCAGCCTTGGGATTGACTAAGGACGAAGCTGAAAAAGTTTATCGCAAAGCCCACGTTTCCACAGGGCGGTTAACTGAAGAAGAAGTAGACATAGTTCTGTCGGAGAAAAAGCAATTAATTCGGCGCAACGGCATTCTAGAGTTCATCGAAGAAGACGAAACCCTGGATGCAGTAGGCGGTTTAGAAGAGCTGAAACGGTGGCTCAAGCAGCGTTCCAACGCCTTTACAGAAAGGGCGAGAGAATACGGCCTGCCCCAACCAAAAGGGATGTTAATTCTCGGCGTACCCGGATGCGGAAAATCGCTGATTGCTAAGACTACCTCCCGCCTCTGGGGACTGCCCCTGCTGAGGCTAGATATGGGTAGAGTCTACGACGGCTCGATGGTAGGTCGATCGGAAGCCAACCTCCGCAACGCCCTAAAAACAGCAGAATCCATCTCACCAGCCATCCTCTTCATCGACGAACTAGACAAAGCCTTTGCAGGAGGCACAGGTTCTGCCGACTCAGACGGAGGCACATCCAGCCGGATTTTCGGTTCCTTCCTCACTTGGATGCAAGAAAAGACTTCCCCAGTCTTCGTAATGGCAACAGCCAACCGCATCGAGCGGTTGCCGGGGGAATTCTTGAGGAAAGGTCGGTTCGACGAACTCTTCTTTGTTGACCTGCCGACAAAAGAAGAACGCCAAGATATATTCAAGATTCACCTGTCAAAGCGCCGTCAGGACATCTCTCGCTTCGATTTAGAGCAACTGTCCAACGTTTCCGAGGGCTTTTCAGGAGCAGAAATTGAGCAAGGGTTAGTAGCAGCAATGTACGAAGCCTTCGCTCAAGATAGAGAGTTTACGCAGCTAGACATCATCGCGGCCATTAAATCTACAATGCCACTGTCTAAAACCATGACCGAACAGGTCAGCGCCCTCCGAGATTGGGCTAGACAGCGCGCACGGCCCGCTGCGTCTTCCGTCGCTGAATATCAGCGAATGGAATTCTAAAAGCTTTCTCCTGGTCCAAACAGGAGCAAAGGCTAGCAACAGCTAGCAGTTCGATTGAAAAGCCGCCTAGCGGCACCGTTAAATCCAGACCGTTGTTGTTTCTCTCTCAGTTTTATTAGGAGGAAATCCAATGTCTCACTTTAGCACTCTGCGTACCAAAATCACCGATGCCGAAATCCTGAAAGCTTCCCTGCGCGACTTGGGCATTTCAGTCAAGTCAGAAGCTGATGTTCGCGGTTATAACGGTCAGCGCGTTCGCTCCGACATCGTAGCGACTCTGGAAGGCGAATATGACCTGGGTTGGTCTCGCAATAGCGATGGTTCCTTTGACCTGATTGCCGACCTCTGGGGCGTGGCCAAAAAGCACAATCAAACTGAGTTAATTAACTCCATCAACCAGAAGTACGCAGTCAACAAGACCTTGGCAGCAGTCAAGCAGCGTGGTTTGCAAAATGCCAACGTTAAGCTGGTAGTGCAAAACTAATTGATCTGCAGGTTTCCAAGCTCGCGGGTTAACCAAATACGGGTTAACCCGTTTTTTGCTGGGATGTAGAGTGGGGTTGTCAGCCCGTCAGCAAAGTTACAGTTATAGGACTTACGCACGCACTTGGTAGGGCGACGCACACCGCACCTTACTGCTTCCTAGAGGCAGCGTCTAAACAGCTAATTTGCGTAAGTAAGTCCTGGGTTACATGAGCCAAGCGACTTTAGATTAAATGTTTTCGCTCGCTTTTAAGTCAGGCGGATTAGTTTTTGCAAGTTTTTCCAAGCACTGAGCTAAAGTTTCTGCACTGCGACTATGGCTAAATTTGGCGATGATTTTTTTCCGGGATTCCTGACTGATGCTCAAAGCAAGTTCTGGATTTTGGAGGAGATTGGCGATCGCCTCTGCCATTTCTTCGGGTTTTTCTGATTGGACCAATACAGCATCCGCGCCGTCATCTACTAGCTCAGAAGTTCCACCTACATTAGTAACTACCGCCGGCACCTCCATCGCCATTGCTTCCATCACAGCAACCGGAACTCCTTCATTCAAACTTGCCAAAGCGAAAACATGAGCTGCTTCTAGACCTTGGCGAATTGCCTGTTCCGAAACAGCCCCAAGTAGCTCCACGCATTCGGACATCGATTTATATTCAATCATTTTTTGTAGCTCTTGGTGATATCCGCTGCCCCCTTGTTCATCCTCGCCTGCAATTTGCAGCCTCACGTCAAATCCCCGATTTCGCAGCAATTCTACAGTCTCAATCAAGTATTTATGACCTTTCACCGGGTTGAGGCGGCCGCAAGCAAAAATCTTGCACGGACTTCCTTCTTGCCAAGGCGTGTAAGGGCTGCTGCGTTTAATTTCTGCAAAATTAACTCCCATTGGAGCCACAGCTAATTGTTTGGGAAGAAAGTTCGCTAATTTATGTTTGACATCATTGAGAAGCAGTTGAGATATGACGATCGCAAAAGCAGCATTTTTCCACTTTTGTTCCTGATTTGACCCGTACACTTCTAGAGTAGGCCCGTGAAGAGTCATACTATAAGTACAGCCTGTAAGAATTGAGTTAAATAAGGCTATATTGGCGGCATTGGCACAGGAATGAACGTGGATGTGAGACCAACCTTTTGTTTTTGTTAACCCTGCTAGTTTGCCAGCCACAAAAATCCATGCTAAAAGTCGCACCTTTTCAGATAACGATGTGTCACTCGCTTTGGCAATAACTGCGAGGCACTGCCACCATGCAGCGGGACCAGCTTTGAGAACCTCTAGGAATGAGTTAATAAAATCTTTCGCAGCAAAAGGAAATAGATAAACAGTATTTTTTTGAGCTTCTTCTGCCCATACGTGAGAAGCGATCGCTCTGGGGGGCGGTTGAGTTGATACTAAATCTGTTTCAATTCCAAGCTCTGCAAGAAATTGTCGCTCCCGCCACAAAAAAATGTGTGTTTGTCCTGGAAATTGTGGAATAAAGTATCCAATTTTTGCCTTCATTTCGTACCTGCTTTCTAATTTTTAACTAAACAATATCGCTCTACTATGTCGATGCACTAACACTTTTCTCACCGAGCATTTTTTCGTAAATCTCGACGATTTTTATGGCTTTGTTTTCCCACGCAAATTCTCTTGCTTTTTCGATCGCCTTAGCTGACATACTTTCCCGCAACTTATCATCTTCCACCAACATCTTAATTTTACTTGTCAACTCCTGGGTGAGATACTCTCTAGAAATAGGCTCGATCTTAAAACCAGTTTCTTCATTCACGTATTCACCAATACCGCCGTTATTAGCAACTATACAGGGGAGTCCGCAAGCCATAGCTTCCATTACCACTGCGCCGCCAAACTCTCGGATTGAAGGGAAACAAAAAATATCTGCTTTTCTGTAATAATCTAGAGTTTCTTGTTGATTGACCCATCCGGCAAAGCTGACTATTTCGCCTAAATTAAGCTCCTTGACTCGGTTTTCCAAGTTGTTTCTTTCTGAGCCGTCTCCTACTATGCTTAAGCGGATTTTACTTTGAATTTCCTGGTCTAATTTGCCAATAGACTCAATGACAATATCGGCGCATTTGTACGGAACTAACCGACCCACAAAAAGCAGATTAATCTTGCTAACATCTTTATTAAGGATATTTGTCTGATTTAAAAATTCCTCGGAAATCCCATTTTCGTAGAATAAATCAATTCTTTGGTCAGGGATTGCAAACAAATCTTTTAACATATTTAAAGTATATTTTGAACCTGCTAAGATTTTGTCGGCTTTTTGGTAAGTTTCTACATAACCGGGAATTAATGCTCTACCAACTGCTCTCAAAAAGTTAAATTGAGCAAATTCTTGTCTTGCCGTTTTTTGAAAACCTGGTGGAAAAGGAATGCCCCCATTCACCGGCCCTAAAATAAAAGGAGTCTGCTGGCATACACTGACTACCTTAAACGGATAGCGCGGCATCATGGGAGTGATTGCATGAACTATGTCATAATCTCCGTTGAGGATTTTTCCTTTGAATTTTTGATATACTTGTTGATTGAATTGCTCATAAATGGGGTAATTCAAGGCATGATAAATTGGCCAATTTACTCGCCCGGTGGCGGTAAGCTTTTCTACTATTTTATAATATTGATGGGCTAACTTTCCTTCCTCAAGGTAGATAGTTTTTTCGTATTCTGGGTGTTTTTCAAGGGCTGGTTTATTTCTAATATGGGTAACGAGTGTTGCATCAACTAAATTGTTTATTTTTTGAAAAAAATTGTATCCAACTAAAGGTACTGATGCCCAGTCAGGATTGCACTGTTCTACAATTAGTAAAACTTTTAATTTTTTATTACTCATTTGTTTGCTACTCAGGGGTGAACTTTCTGGGACGTTAGCTGTAATTCTAGCTGGCTGAATTAATAGACTTGGTGGTTTTGTATTCGATTAGCTTGCTCTGCTGCCCCAGCAATCGGCGCTGGTGAAACTGGATTTGACCTTGTAGCTGGGGAAATTTGGCTAATACACATGACAAAGCGTAGATAGCTGCCTCTTTAGTTGTGAGATCCCGATGCTTTATATAATAGTTATAGGTGCGATAGGTTGCTAAGGGGTAGCCACTCAATAGTAACAAGCTCCAGCCTTTTGTCGGCCATGTCATTGCCAAGGCTAGGGCTGGCAAGACTAAGCCCCAAAACCAGGTGCTGCGGGTTTCTTTGACCCAATGGCGCTCTGGTTCGCTTCCGTGCATCCAGGAACCCTCGGCATAGGCGTGACCGGCTCTTTGAGCCCGCTTCCACCACTGAGCGAAACTGGTCATTTGCGCGTCGTGCAGGGTCATTTCTGCGTCTAAGCGAAGGATTTTCCAATCTTTTTGGCGCAGCCGCAAGCACAGTTCGGGTTCTTCGCCGGCTATTAGTGCGGGATTGAAACCTTCGACTTGCTGAAATGCTGCTACGCGCATCATGGAGTCGCCACCGCAGGCTTTGGTTTCGCCGATGGGGGTATCCCACTCGATGTCGCACAATTGGTTGTAGATGCTTGCTTCGGGGTATCGTTCGCGCCTGCGCCCGCAGACTGCTGCTACGTCTGGTTTGGCTACGAGTTCGCTGTAGGCTCGATCGATCCATCCGTCAATCAATTCGCAGTCACCGTCCACAAATTGGACAAATTCAATGTCTGGTGCTAGTTCCAGCAAGCGGGCAAAGCCTTCGTTTCTGGCGCGTGCTGCGGTAAACGGTATAGATAAGTCTAGTTCTACTGTATCGGCTCCGATCGATCGGGCTAACTCTAGGCTACCGTCTGTTGAGCCGGAATCGACATAGACGACGCGGGTAACTTTGTCTGTGGCCGAGACTAGGCACTGGCGGAGGCGCTGCCCTTCGTTTCGTCCGATCGCTACTAATCCAATTTGTTTCAAGTTTTACCTCTTGAATGCGACTACTGAGTAGTTCCTTTTATATTTTAATAAAAGTCCAGCTAATTTCCTAATTTTTCTGTGACTTCTAGAAATTATTTTTCAGACTTCCTGGTTTTTTTTTTCGATGATTTTTGCGGGAATTCCCACTGCGGTTGCACCTGGTGGCACGTCACAAATCACCACAGCATTAGCACCAATCAAAGCATGATCGCCGATCGTTACGGAGCGAATAATTTTTGCTCCTGCACCGATATCGACGTGACCGCCGATTTTGACATCAGCAACAATTGTCACCTGTTGAAGAATCAGACAGTTAGGGCCAATGGAAGCACTGGGATGAATGACAATGCCATTAGGATGAGTCAGCAGCAGTCCTCCTTGTATTTGGCAGTTTAAAGGGATGTCTGTTGCAGTTACAACGCTCCAAAATCGATGCTGGATAACGTTCCAACGGCATAGAATATATCCTGCAATTCCACCCTGCTTCTGCCACTTTTGATAGTTGCGGATAGATTTGAGCAGTTGGCGACTGGGTTCCCACCACTTGCTAAATTTTTCGCGGCTCCAGTCTGCTTCTGTAGCAGAAATGATTGACTTAGTGATTGACTCAACCATTGTTTGTGCAGTGTTTTAATGATGTAGACAGTTGTGCCTATTTGTGTAATTTATCTTAAGAAGAATCTCTAATACCAATTTTTTATGAGGCTGCATAGAATCTGATCCCCCTTAACCCCCCTTAATAAGGGGGGGACAAGAGTTACTCAAAGTCCCCCTTCTTAAGGGGGATTTAGGGGGATCGGGATATGTGCAACTTCACATTAAATTGGTATAACTTGACTAGGAAGATTGCTGGAATTGGGCCACAGTTGGAGTGGATGTGTTGCCGTAGAAGTGCGACACTCGTAACTTTACGAGCTCTGGTTCAATTTCGGGGTCGAAGCTGCCCTCGCGGCTGTTAATCAAATCGGCCCAGGGCAGGCTTTGAGTTTCGGCTTGCAATTTTTTCACTAAGTCTTCGACGCGGCCGATCGGTCTGGCGGGGACGCCGGCCACTATATCGCCCTCGGCGACATCTTTGGTGACGACGGCACCGGCGGCGACGATCGCATTTGGGCCGATGGTGACGTTGCGAAGGACGATCGCATTTAAGCCAATAAATACGTTGTCGCGGATATCTATCTTGCCTACGGCCTCTAGTTTAACGTTGTAAGCCCGGTCAAGCATGGCGATCGAGCCGTCGTGGCCGAGCACGGTACAAGATGAGAAGTGAACATTGTTGCCGATGCGGACGTAGGCGGGATCTCCAAAGACGGTATTGGGCCAGATGCTGCAATTTTCGCCGATCGCGTAGAAGTTGCCGTGGCGGCGGAGAAATTCTGTGTATTCTTTGGAATCAGGGTTACAGAATTGGATGTAAAGGCCACGGAACTTGCCGTAACGCATGGCAAGATGGCGGAGGATTTTTCGCAATGTCGATCTAAGCATTTTCCTGGTTTTTGGTAGATTGAAGAATCTTGGCGGGGATACCTACTGCTGTTTTGCCTGCGGGAATATCTGATAAAACTACAGCATTGGCACCGATATTTACGTCGTCTCCCAAGTTTACTTTTCCGAGGATTTTTGCACCAGCGCCGACGTTAACCCGATCGCCCAATTGAGGGGATTCTAGCGGTTTGTCCAAATAGCGGTTTCCCAACGTTACACCTTGGCGGATAATGCAGTCGTCGCCGATCGTACAATATCCATGAATAATAATAGCGTTTTGATGTTCAATCACCACGCGACGACCCAGCTTCACAGTGTAAGGCAAGTCTATCCCGTAACTATTGCGGACTTTTCGGTAGAGCGATCGATAAATAATGCTCAAAGGAGCTCGCAGTAATTTCGGTTCTACCTGCATTCTCCAGACGCCGAACCTTTGAACTGCTACGGCCCGAAATCCCGGTTTTGTCCAATCTCGACCATGAGCAATCCAGTCTTCTTTAATTTGCTGCCACAGTCCCAATTCTGAGGTTTTTATTTGATTGGCACTTTCTGTTACTTGTGGCTGCGCTACCATAATTTATTCCCCTATTTTTTTACTTATTTAATTTTCTATTCACCCAAATATTCTAGCGCCCTTCGCAGAGAATTTATATCGATTTTGGTGCGAGTCAGAGCAAAATATCTTGCTTGTTGCTTGAAATCAAGTTTGGCAATTACATCTTGTGTAATTTGACCGCTAACACCGCACCAAGTTCCGCCCACAGCGTTTGCGATGTGGCGGTACATATCAACTACGTAACCGGGGTGAAATAATTCTATCAGCTTAACTTTGTTGCTGTTGAATACAAGGCTAGCCAGCGCTGCACCGTGCATTGCCACTATAACTTTAGCATTTCTGGCTACCGACCACTGTTCGCTAATCGGTATGTCTTCAAAGTAATATTTCTTAAATCCGTATGCTTGCAAAGTCTGTTCTACTTCACTTTCGTTGATTAAACTTCTGGTGCCTTTTCGAGAGATAAACACTTTTTCAGGAGTCTGCGGATTAAATCCCTCAAAAGCTAACTCCCCGAATAAAGCATTGTAACACCCTTCGTAAGCGCCCGGATAGCGCTCATCTGCAAGTACCAGCTTGCCGTTAATGTCTTTGTCCGTGCAAAGTATGGATGCTCCCAGCAGTTTGTAGACGTTTTTCGCCATGTTGTTGGCGTTCGATCGCAAAACCACCGTTACTTGATCGCAAATTTTTTGCGCTCCTAACAGTCTGAGGACTGGGCCAGTCATGATGTGGGCTATATTGCCGTCTGTTTCATACCGGGAATCTAAAATGTATTCTCCGTCAATTTGCATCGGAGCTGCCAATTTTCTGTAGATTTTCCGATAAATATTGCTGCTGTTGGGAACCGTCCGCGTAGATTCTTGCCGGATGCTGATTTCTAGGTCTGGTCTTTTTAATTGATATTCCGGCAAGTTAATTTCCATGATGTCGGGTTTCCACGCGCTGGCCAACCGCGTTGGGTAGGTAAACATTTTTGATGCTGCTACGATTGTGCGTTTGTTGTGCAATACAGTGCTTTTTTCGGGTTTGCTGTTCATCTGCTGTTAATTGTTAATCTGAATTAGGTGATCTGTCTCTGTGTATATTTCACTCAACTCGGGAACTGTCTCCGATAATCATAGTTCCTGTTTTTCAGTTTCTGTTTTTTGTGTTAGTTCATCTCTCTTCAACCTCCTTGTTTATTTTATTAAAAATATCCATTGTTTTGCTACCTCAGCTAATGCTTTACTGGTTATAATTAACACGACGATAGAGCGAGCTTAGACTTGTTTACAAAAATCCCTTAATAATTTTTGGATTTTTCAATCTCACCTCCTTTTAAAAATACACTATTGAGCAGGAAATCCTTGAGGTAGTTTGGCGGGTCCCCATCTGGCTTGCCTTGCACTGCGCGGCGCACCCTCCACGCAGCAAAACCCGAAGCCCAGCATACATCAGTTAATGCTGTGTAAACCAAGCCGTAGTTTTTGATAAAGTACCTACGGCGGGAATCAAACCAATAGATAGGCAGCCGCTTGGCGGGCTTTTTGGTGTCAGTGACGCCTGAGCTTTGGCCGACTAAGTGGACAACGCGACTTTCGGGTACGTACCAGCAACTCCAGCCAGCTTTGTTCGCTTGCAGACAAAAGTCCATTTCTTCGCAGTACATGAAATAAGCTTCATCCATCAAGCCAATCTTTTCAAATACTTCGCGACGGACGATCATGCTGGCTCCAGCTACCCAATCAGTTTGACAGGTTTCTTGGGAAATGGGAGGCGCTGCGGCCCAGTTGGCTAATAACTTGGATATAAAGCCCGTCCGCCAACCAAAATCGAGTTCGGTCAAGATGCTGTGAAACCGAAAAGCTGACTCCTGGGGAGTACCGTCGGGGTCTTCCAAGCGGCTGCCGGCGATGCCGGCTTCGGGGTGGGCGTCCATGAAGTCAACCAGTGCTTTGAGAGCTCCGGGGCGAACTACGGTGTCTGGGTTGAGCAGCAGGATGTAAGGGGGGGGATTGATGGATTCTAGGGCGGGACGGATCAGGGCGTTGTTGCCGTAGGCAAATCCGCCGTTGCGCTCTAGGGGAACGAAGGAGGCCCATTCGCTCCAGCCGAATGCGGCTATAGCGGCTGGTATTTCTTCGGTAGAATTGTCGCCTGAAGCATTGTCGCCAACTACAACCCGCGTACCGGGCAGCGATTGAACTTCGCTAACTAGAGAGCGCAAGCAGTCAATTGTCAAACTAGAGGTTCGGTAGTTAACAATGACAACCAGCAGTGGATAGGGGTGATTGGACTCGCTGGCCTTCGACATAAGTACCGTTGTTTGTTTAACAACTTTTTAGCTCAAGTTGTACCCATCTGGCAAGCTGGAGCGATCGCTAATAGTATTTTTATTTGTTTGGGTGAGGGAGACTGTTTTTTCGGCCATATTTCGGAAGTATCGTCGCTCTGGATCAAAGTCGATACTGCCTGTAGGCTTGACTGGCGGCTCGGTGCAGCAGTGAATGTCGATAAACTAAGCCCTGAGCGTCATCGCAATAGCCCCCGCCAATCACGCAGGCAACGGGATAGCCGCCAGCCAAACACGCCATCAAAACTTGCATTTCCCGGCGAAATAAGCCCGTATCAGTTAAAGCTAATTTTCCCAGTTTGTCACCGTGATGAGGGTCTACTCCAGCATCGTACAAAACTAAATCAGGCTTGACATTTGACAGCAAATCTGGTAAGAATTTATCCAATGTTTGTAAATATTCGTCGTCCTCCATACCCACCGGCAAAGGTACATCTAAATCGCCCTTTTGTTTAGTGCCGGGAAAATTGACTTCGCAGTGCATTGAAAAAGTAAAAACGCTACTGTCATCTTGGAATATTACGGCGGTTCCGTCTCCTTGGTGGACATCTAAATCGACAATTAAAACTTTGCGAACTAAACCATTTTTTTGTAAGACGCGAGAGGCGATCGCCAAATCATTAAAAATACAAAAACCCGACCCAAAAGCAGGAAAGGCGTGATGAGTTCCGCCTGCTGTATTGCAAGCCAAACCATAGTCTAAAGCGAGCTTGGCAGTTAGTACAGTGCCTGCAACCGCAGTGCAAGTGCGATTAGCAAGGGCGCGACTCCAAGGCAGACCAATTCGCCGAGTCGCTTTGTTATCGAGCGTCCCGTTGCAGTAAGCTTGAACATAGGAGTGGTCGTGGACTAATTCAATCCATTCTTGAGGGGGAAGTTCAGGAGCGTGAAATTGCGATTCATCTGCTACCCCGTCCGCGAGCAGCATCTGGTAAAGCATCCGAAACTTTGCCATCGGGAAGCGATGATCCGGTGGCAGAGGTGCAACGTAATCTTCGTGGTAAATAATTGGTAAGTCCATTAAAATTATTGTATAACGAATGAATCTCCAATTGAAAGCCTGCAATCTCAAATTTAAATTCGCTGGAGAACCTGTATATGCAACAACTAAAAACAGTCTGGCAGTCCGGCAGCAGCCACCCCGAAAATGCTGACAATCTCCATAATATCAGTGAGTGGTGGGGAAACCTCAACGGTAAAGAAATTAGCTGGGTAGAGCGACTGATTCCGCAAATCGGCGGTCTGAGCGAAATTCACTGGCACCCCCAGCGTTTTGACGAAACATTTGTGATAGTCAATCCCGAAATTCGGGAGGAAACTCTGTATTGGTATATACCCGATTCTCCAGTCCAACGTAACAACACTGTTGACAAATTAGAACTTGATAACTTGCAACAGCAATTGTACATCTATCCTCAGTTGGAATCGGAACTGGTAATTCGCGTAGGAATTCCAGAAGTTAAATATCAAACACTGGAATTAAACAATCCCGAAATCGCCTTGGGCGAAGATAATATGCTGCTGTTGTGGGAGGCTGACCAAGAACTAGAAATTAAAATTTACTTCAGCCATGAAAATATTGCTAAACTTAAGGAATTGCTGGCATAGAAAAGACCGAGAAAATAGTTTATATCGTAGGCTTTGGGGGCGGGTGGATGGATCTATAGCAATCCTTGCAGAAGTCATAAATTTTTTACCCTACCCCAACCCTCCCCGAACCCGCTCTGAGGGAGTAAGAAATTCACAAATGATTTAGGATTTCTATATACTCTTAGTTACCTATAACTATCTTAAGACTGATGGGCGGGTGCATCAAAACCGAGGTTTTTCACAGCCAGACTTTGTTGCAGCCACAAGAGTAAAAAAAAACGGTTTCTTCGCCTCGCGGTATGTCCAGGTGTGTATCTCTGCTAAAACCCTTTGAATGTGGCAGCACAATATCCACAAACTTGCGTTATCCTCCTGGGAATTTTAATGCTAAAGTCAAGCAAAAAACTATTTTGGGCGCATCAACCGGGTTGTACGAAAATACTTTGTCGCAGCCCTTGAACAAAGTCAAAGAACCCGGTTGCTTTGGTCTGGAGTGCCTAAGCGAGGATTGTTTTTATGCAAACTTAATTTGGACATCAAATAAGGGGATTTGTTTCGGCAATAAGATATGGTTAAATACGGTTAATTTGAGGGTAAACCTTAAGTCAAGCAACCAATAAGTTTAAAAAATAGAAGGTGCGTTAGTTGATGGGCTAATATCTAAAATTAATCCTCTATTTGCTGAGTTTGAAAAGGTTTAATAAATAATTATGATCGGAAGTAATCGCTAAATTTATTCAATCATCAATCTGCTGCTAGCACTAAAAAAATCACAATGACCCGACAAGAAATGATATTTGAAAAAGAAAGTATTCACATTTTAATTATTGATGATCAGCCCCACAACCTGCGGTTTATATCAAACATATTGACGAAAGAAGGGTATAAAGTTCAGCGGGCGATTTCGGGAGAAATGGCGGTCAATGCTAATTTAACCGTTCTCCCCGACTTAATTTTGCTAGATATTGCCATGCCCAAAATGAACGGATATGAAGTATGTGCTAGACTGAAATCCAACGAGAAAACGAGGGAAATCCCGGTTATTTTCTTGAGTGTTTTTGATGAGACTTTTCACAAAGTCAAAGCTTTTGAAGTCGGCGGTGTTGACTACATTACTAAGCCTTTTCAAGTGGAAGAAGTTTTAGTGCGTATCGAAAGTCAATTGACTATACAACAGCTATCAAAACAATTAAAACAACAGAATGCCCAACTGCAACAAGAGGTAGAATTTCGCAAGCTAACAGAAGAATCACTCCGGGAAAGCAAAGCGCGGTTGCAGAAATTGGCGGTCAATATACCGGGAGTTCTTTATCAATTTATCAACAAGCCCGATGGAAGTTTCAAATTTGAATATATTAGTTATGCTTGTAGGGAAATTTACGAATTAGAGAGTGAAAAAATATTAAAAGATCCAGATTTGTGCTTCGCTCAAAATCATCCAGATGACCAGGAATATCTGGTAAAACAAATTGCTACTAGCGCCCAAACTTTAGAACCTTTTGCCTTTGAATGGCGGATTGTTACACCGTCTGGTAAACTCAAATGGCTGCAATCTAATTCTCGGCCAGAAATGCGCGATAATGGCGATATTGTTTGGTATGGCGTACTTTTTGATATCAGCGAGCGCAAGCACGCAGAAATAGAAATGGCTGGAGCTAAAGCTGCTTTAGAACGGCAAGTTCAGCGAGAATTGCTGATCGCAAAAATAACTCAGGAAATTCGCTCAAGCTTGCAGCCAGAACAAATATTTCAAATAGCTGCAACTCAAATCGGTCTGGCATTCTGCGCCAATCGCTGTTTGATTCATACTTACGTTACTACCCCCCAAGTCGATATTCCTCTGGCGGCCGAGTATGTCGAACCGGAGTGTGAATCTATTCGGAACGTACCTGTTCCAATTTGGGGCAATCCTCACGTCATACAAATGATGATACAAGATCAGGCGATCGCCTCGAACAATGTTTATGCAGACCCTCTGTTGCAAGCTGTTCAACCGATTTGCCAGAAGGTTGGGTTAAAATCGATGCTGGCAATTCGCACTTCCTACCAAGGCAGGGCAAACGGTGCTATCTGTTTGCACCAGTGCGATCGTTACCGGGAATGGACTTCCGAGGAAATCGACTTATTAGAATCTGTAGCGGCTCAAGTAGGGCTCGCTATCGCTCAAGCTAAATTGATCGATCGAGAAAAAAACCGAATTCAGCAGCTCGATCGGCAAAATAAAGTGCTGCAAGCAGAAATTCGCACCCGTGTCCGCGCCGAGCAAGCTCTACAAGAATCTGAAACAGAATTGCGGGCGATTTTTGCCGCCATGACTGACACAGTTTTAGTGAGAAATGCAGAAGGGCGCTGTATCAAAATCGCCCCGACAGCATCAACAAATTTGGTGAAACATCCCAGCGAAATGATTAATAAAACCGCCCATGAAGTCTTACCGAAACCTGTAGCAGATTTAGTATTAAATGCCATCCAACAAGCTCTAAAAACGAAGCAAAGTATCAATGTTGAATATAGCTTTAAAGTCGGAAAGCGCGAAGTTTGCCTCGATGCTAAAGTTTCTCCGCTTACTCCAGATTCAGTGATTATCGTAGCCAGAGATATTAGCGTTCGCAAACAAACAGAATCCGCACTCAGAGAAAGCCAGCACTTCATTCAAGCGATCGCCGATTCCAATCCCAACCTATTGTACGTTTACGATGTAATTGAACAGCGGAATGTCTACAGCAACCGACAAATTTCGACGATGCTCGGATACACCGCCCGAGAAATACAAGATATGGGTACAGCAATGATGTCAACGCTGCTCAACCCAGAGGATTTGTCAAACCTTTTAGAAAGCGTCCAAAAAGTGGAGCGAGCGAAAGATGGTGATGTCATTGAATGTCAATACCGGATGAGGCACAAAAACGGTGAATGGCGGTGGATGCACAGTTGGGATACAGTATTTCTCAGAACAACTGATGGTAAACCCAAACAAATTCTCGGCACGGCTAATGACATAACAGACCGCAAAGCGGCCGAAGAAAAACTGCTAGCCTCGCAGCGAAGAATCTCATTTTTATTGCAGCAAACGCCGATCGCAGTTATCGAGTTAAACCTGAATTTAGAAATTATCACTTGGAATCCCGCAGCCGTTGCTATTTTTGGCTACAGTGAGCAAGAAGCGAAAGGGAGACTCGCCTCCGATTTGATCGTACCTGAAAGCTATCACCAGCAAGTATCTGAGATTTTCAATCACGACTTGAATGCCAAATCCAGCGGCACTTCCGAAAATCTTACCAAAGACGGCAGAATTATCATCTGCGAGTGGTACAATACTCCGCTAATTGACGATAACGGTACAGCGATCGGCATTGCTTTAATGGCTGTAGATATTACCGAACGCAAGCAGGCAGAAACCGAACTGCAAGAAAGTGCTTTACGACAAAGAGCGATCGCCCGCATCATTGAAAGAATGCGGCAAACTTTAGATATCCGAGAAATTTTTCACGCCACAACCCGAGAATTGCGCCAAACCATGAAGTGCGATCGAGTCGCCATTTACCGTTTCAATCCCGACTGGAGCGGCGAATTTGTAGCCGAATCCCTTGACCGCAAGTGGGTTTCTTTCATCCAAGCACAGGAACTCGATTCTAACCTTACTGAAGGGGCTTTAGACAGCGAACTTTGCCTTGTACAAAAATTAGATAGTATCTCACCAGAAGTCCACGATACCTATTTGCAACAAACCAAAGGCGGAGCCTACAGCCGAGGTAAAACTTACCTTTGTGTCCCAGATATTTACAAGCAAGGTTTCGATAATTGTTACATCCACTTGCTAGAAAAATTTCAAGCTAAATCCTACATTATTGTACCAATATTTTCGGGCAAAAAGCTCTGGGGATTACTAGCATCCTATCAAAATTCAGCTCCCCGCCAGTGGAGTGAAGCTGAAATCAACGTTGCAGTTGATGTAGGTACTCAGCTAGGAGTAGCATTACAGCAAGCAGAATTGCTCGCCCGCACTCAAAGGCAGTCAATGGAACTGATTAAATCGAAAGAAAACGCCGAAGTTGCCAACCGTGCCAAAAGCCAATTTCTAGCTTCCATGAGCCACGAACTCCGCACACCTCTCAACGCCATTCTCGGTTTTTCCCAAGTCATGGCCCGCAACAGTTCTATCACGGAAGAACAAAAAGAATACATAGAAATTATTAACCGCAGCGGCGAACATTTGCTAGAACTCATTAATGATGTTTTGTCAATGTCCAAAATAGAAGCAGGTCAAATTACTATCAATCCCAGCCGCTTCAATCTCTACAACCTTCTCAACAGTCTCAAAGAAATGCTGCAACTAAAAGCCAACTCAAAAGGTTTGCACCTAATCTTTGAAAATGCCGAGGATTTGCCGCAGTACATTCAAACAGACGAAGCTAAATTGCGGCAAGTTTTAATTAACCTGCTCGGCAACGCGATTAAATTTACTCAACACGGAACCGTTACTTTGCGCGTCAGCAGCCAAGCTGAAAAGAACGCCACAGAAGAAAAAAAATCCCAATTGTGTTTTGAAATTACCGACACGGGCCCCGGCATTTCTCCCACGGAAATCTCCACATTATTCAAGCCCTTCGTACAAACCGAAACAGGTCGAAAATCCATGCAGGGAACCGGGCTGGGCTTGCCGATCAGCCAACAGTTCGTCCGAATTATGGGAGGTGATATTGCTGTTGAAAGTCAACTCGATCGAGGTACAACTTTCAGCTTTAATATCCAGGTTAACTTAGTAACAGAAAGTGACGAGCAAGAAAAACCTGCGGTTAAACAAGTTATTGCTTTAGAAGCCGGACAAGACACTTATCGGATATTAATAGTTGAAGATGTAACGGAAAATCGCCAACTGCTGCTTAAGCTGCTGGTACCCCTGGGATTTGAAGTCCGGGAAGCAGTTAACGGTCAAGAAGCAATTGCTTTGCATTCAACTTGGAAGCCGCACTTGATATTAATGGATATGCTGATGCCCGTGATGGATGGGTATGACGCGACAAGACTGATCAAGAAAACTCTAGAAGGTAAAGAAACAATAATTATTGCCTTGACTGCCAGTGCTTTTGACGAGCAGCGACAAATAATTTTGTCTGCAGGTTGTAACGATTTGATATGTAAACCGTTTCGGGAAGAGGTACTCTTTGAAAAGATAGCGCATCACCTCAACCTGCGTTATATTTATGAAAAAGAAAACTTATCTACTTCTTTTTCAACACCGACGCTGCTTAAAAGTTTGACCACCGAGGATTTGAGTGTAATGCCCACAGACTGGGTGGTCGAGTTGCACCGAGCAGCACTTTGTGTTGATGACAACCGCATCCTCGAACTCATCGAGCAAATTCCCGAAACTGAGGCAAATCTCGCTAACGCTTTAACAGATTTAGTGGATAATTTTCGGATAGATATCATTATCGATTTAACTCAATTATATTATGATGAACGACAATCCATTACCAGCGACTCCTAAAGACATTCTGATCGTTGACGATATGCCGGATAATTTGCGACTTTTATCCACTATGCTGACATCTTACGGGTATCATGTCAGAAAGGCTATTAACGGACACTTGGCTCTGCAAGGGGCACAAATATCTCCTCCCGATCTAATTTTACTAGATATTAATATGCCGCAAATGAACGGGTATGAAGTTTGTGAGCAGTTAAAGTTAAGCGGAAAAACTAAAGATATTCCGGTAATTTTTATTAGTGCCCTAGATGACGTGCTGGAAAAAGTTAAAGCTTTTCAAGTAGGAGGAGTGGATTATATTACTAAACCGTTTCAAGTAGAAGAAGTCTTAGCCCGCGTCCAAAACCAACTTTCCCTTCGTTCGCTGCAATCCAAACTGCAACTGCAAGCTAGGGAACTGCACGATCGCAATTCTAGATTGCAGGAAGAAATCGCAGAACGGCAGCGGGCTGAAGAATCAATCCGATTTTTGCTGGAAACTACGCGGGCGATCGGCGAAGCTATAGACTTTCACTCAGCTTTAGAAGTAGTTCTGCACCAAGTTGGCGAAACAATCGGATGGGATGTCGGAGAAGCTTGGATTCCCGATTCAGAAGGAACTGTCCTGCAATCTGCCCGTGGCTGGTATGCGAGCAACGCGAGCCTGGAATCGTTTCGCAGCCAAAGCGAACAACTGACATTTCCCATGAATATAGGGCTGCCGGGACGAGTTTGGGCATCCAAGCAACCGGAATGGCTAGAAGATATTTCCAGGGGCTACCCGCATTTTTTGCGAAGTCAAATAGCACTAGAACTGGGATTCAAAGCGGGTTTTGGCGTGCCGATTTTGGTAGGCGATGAAGTATTGGCAGTCCTAGTGTTCTTTAAAATTTCGTCTGGTCGGAAAGATGCACGATTTATAGACGTTTTTAATGCGGTAGGCACTCAATTAGGTTCTTTGATTCAGCGCAAACAAGCAGAAGAATTGCTGCGTATCGCTCAAGAAAAATATCACAGCATTGTAGAAAATGCGATGGAAGGCATTTTTCAAAGCACGCCTTCCGGAGGCTATCTCAGCGCTAATCCAGCTTTGGCAAAATTGTACGGTTACGACTCGCAAGAAGAACTGATGTCCGAGATTAAAAATATTGCTCAGCAACTGTACGTTGACCCGGAACGCCGCCTCGAATTTGTAGCTGCTATGGATGCTGAAAATGCCGTTTCGGGATTTGAATCTATGGTATGTCGCAAAGACGGGCGCCGGATTTGGGTGTCAGAAAATGTTCGGGCTGTTCGAGATTCAAAAGGTGAGCTGCTCTACTATGAGGGTACTGTTTCTGACATTACCGAGCGCAAATTAGCACAAGAAGCACTAAAAGTTCAACAAGAACAAAGCGAGAAGTTGCTGTTAAATATTTTACCCAAACCAATCGCAGAACGCTTGAAAGCAGAGCAAAGCACGATCGCCGACAGTTTTGCCCAAGTAAGTGTTTTATTTGCTGATATTGTTGGCTTTACTGAGTTGTCTGCTAGAATGTCTCCCACCGAGTTGGTCAAGCGCTTGAACGTAATTTTTTCGCACTTCGACCAGTTAGCTGAAAAGTACGGTGTGGAGAAAATTAAGACTATTGGCGATGCTTACATGGTAGTTGGGGGATTGCCTACGCCGAGACAGGATCACGCCGAGGCGATCGCCCAAATGGCCCTGGGAATGCAGGCAAAAATAGCCAAGTTGTCGGCCGAGACCGGAGAAAAACTGGCAATTCGCATCGGCATCAATTCCGGGCCGGTGGTGGCGGGAGTGATTGGTGTTAGCAAGTTTACCTATGATTTGTGGGGAGATACGGTGAATGTGGCGTCGAGGATGGAGGGTACGGGTTTTGCAGGCAGAATTCAAGTTACTGATGTTACTTATGAGCTTTTAAAAGATAAGTATTTGTTGGAGATGCGAGGCGTAATTCCGGTGAAAGGTAAGGGGAACATGAGGACTTATTGGTTGCTAGGAAAAAGGTAAAAATGGGAATTTGAAATTGGAAATTGGGAAGGAAGAAGGGGGAATAAAGAAGAAAGTAGGTTTATTTAACCTGATATCTTGCACCATGATCAAGAACGGGCTAGAAGCCCGTTCCACAATAAAATTGAATTTTGTGGAACGGGCTAGAAGCCCGTTCCTAAATAGGTAATTGAGAATCGTGCAACATCTCAGTTTAATCTGATATCTTGCATTATTATCAAGAACGGGCTTCTAGCCTGTTCCACTATTTGTTCAAGGTTCTTGTGTGGCGTTGCTCCTAGCCCGGCCATAAACGGATTGTGCTGCTATGATGAAAGTAGTTAACGAAACTTTACATAATAGCCGTGACTGCACAACAATTAGTATCTGCAACGAGTTTTGAAAAGCTAATTTGGACTTGGAAAGGTCACAAAATCCAATATACCGTCCAAGGAACCGGCCGCCCTCTGATCTTGATTCACGGATTTGGGGCTTCGATCGGACATTGGCGACAAAATATCCCCGCACTCGCGGCGGGGGGCTACCGGGTATTTGCGCTGGACTTGCTGGGATTCGGTGCTTCCGCCAAACCGGCGCTTGATTATACGCTGGAATTGTGGGAAGAATTGCTGACAGATTTCTGGACAGAATTGGTACAGGAACCGGCGGTATTTGTCGGAAATTCGATCGGCGCTTTGCTGAGTTTGATGGTAGTCGCCAACCATCCAGAAATATCAGCCGGCGGTGTCTTAATCAACTGTGCCGGCGGACTCAACCACCGGCCGGACGAACTAAATTTCCCGCTGCGAGTAGTGATGGGGACTTTTACTAAATTAGTGCGATCGCCCCTGATCGGCCCGTTTGTCTTCAACAACATCCGCCAAAAACACCGCATCCGCAACACCCTGCGCCAAGTCTACGGGAACCGCGAAGCCATCACCGACGAACTCGTAGAACTCCTCCACGCCCCCTCCTGCGAGCCCGGAGCTCAACAAGTGTTTGCCTCGATTCTCACGGCCCCTCCAGGCCCTCAACCGTCAGAATTGCTGCCCAAAGTCGATCGTCCGTTATTGGTACTTTGGGGCGCAGACGACCCCTGGACGCCGATCGCCGGCAGCCAGATTTATCAACAATTGGCCGCCAATGATAAACCAGTGAAATTTGTGTCAATTCCCAACACAGGCCACTGTCCCCACGACGAGCGGCCGAGTGAAGTCAACGCTCTGATTTTGGACTGGATGCTGGAATTGAAGTAAAATTTTTTCTGCTCAAGGCAACCCTTGGGCGATCGAGTCAAACCCATGGAGTGCAAAAGTTTTGCCTCGCTCCACCGCACCGACACCCCGGCAACAGCCGACTCAAAAAACAATTTTTGTAAAAAGTATTGACACAATTTACTGAGTCAGCTATATTGATGGACGTGTGAGGAGCGAACCAGAAGAAGCACCGAGACGAAACACGGCCAGTCGTCGGTGCTTTTTCTGTTGAAACCCATTTTTAAGAGTTTGAAATTATCTATAAATTCACATCCAGAAGATCTGTAAGCCCGCCCCGCTTTCTTCAATTCTTCCTACCCTACCCTTCGGGAACCCCTGCGGGGAACGGGAACGGCTTCGCCGAACGCGTTCTTAGCGTCTTCGCGGTTCGTTAAATAAATATTCTGATGTTGCAAAAAAAGTAATTGACTGCACTTGATCTCGAAAAATCCGAAAGTGTGGATTTTTTTTAATCATCAAAATTTGATTGCAGAAAACTCAAAACTAGAGAGTTATATAATAAATTGTCGCTGGGTCGGGGCGGGTTGATATACATTTTTTCCAAATGTCCCTAAACCCGCCCCTGCGGTATTGGTGCTACAAATATCAACGATCGCCCAAAACAAATTGTTCGATCGCAGCCGCCACCCCATCTTCCTCAACATCCGGCGCCACCCAATCAGCACCAGCCTTCACCCCATCAGGAGCATTGCCCATTGCCACGCCCACACCCGCGTAGGCAATCATTTCTACATCATTAAAATTGTCGCCGATCGCCATCACGTTCGCCGCCTGCAAACCCAAAAGTTCCTCCGCTAAATACTGCACCGCATCTCCCTTATTCGCCAAAGGATGCGTAGCTTCAAAAAAAGTAGCAACGGATCGAGTCAAATAAAGCTCCGCAGGCGTGTAGCGCTGCCGCATACTGCTGAGCAAGCCGTCGAGTACCCCCGGATTCTCGCACAAAGCCAAAACTTTCGTCGGTTCCCCCGGAAGATCTCGCCGCAAATCTTTAATCACAATTGGTTCAATGCCTGATCGTTCGGCATAAATTCGGGTAGCTGCGGTAATTTCCGGCACGTAAAGTTGGTCGTCAATGTAGAAATTGATCGAAAGCAGCGATCGCAAATGCGGTTCTTCAAAATGGTCTAACAGTTGCAGAGCAGTTTGTTTCGACAGCGGCAAGTGCCGCAGCCGTTTTTGAGTAGCGTGATCTTGAATCCATGCCCCCTGGTAGCAAATCAGTGGCAATGTTGAGCCGATGTCACGATGAAAACGCAAAGCTGAGCGGTACATCCTGCCCGTAGCGACGGCCACTTTCACTCCCCGCGACTCGGCAGCCAAAATTGCCTGCTTGACTGGTTCTCGGATGGTATTTGACAAACCTGCGATCGTGCCGTCTATATCCACTACCAGCAATTGAATGTCTGCGGTGTCAAAAGGGCGATCGGTCGCATTAGCTGGATTTGAGGCAGTTATATTCTGCATGATTTTTTTAGATTTTAGCTGTTGATTTGCACGCACCCGTTTATTTTGGCACTGGCGGGATAACAAAGTGCCACTTCTGATTTTTTGAAGACTAAAATATAGATAACTAAATAAGCGACAAAAAAAGTATCCAGGAGGACTCTTTAGGGATGGATTTAGCTAAGCTATATAATAATAGCCAGTTTACTGCCGTAAAAACCGCACTCGACAGGTGATGTGTATTTTCACTTACTTAATAATACTTGTGGCAAAAAAGAATGTAACTGTAGGTCAGAGCCAAAGCCTTATGTCATCAATCCTTCCCAATCTAACCTTTAAAATTGTCTAACCGGCTCTTTCAAATTACCCCCAACTATCATGATTTCTATTCCGGGATACCGCATTGACGGAGAACTTTATACAAACTCTCACACAGTTATTTATCGAGGCCAGCAGCTTGAGGAACAAAAACCCGTTATTCTCAAAACTCTCACGCCACCATACCCTACCCCAGCGCAAATATCCCAACTGCTGCACGAATCCGAAATTCTTAAAAATTTAAATTTCCCCGGAATAGTCAAGCTTTACAAAATAGAAACATACAATCACTTTCCGGTTTTAGTTTTAGAAGATTTTGGTGGTATTTCCCTAAAAGACTTTCTCAGCAACAACCAGCTAGAGTTACCACAATTTCTGCATATTGGCATCAAACTAGCAGAAACTCTTGGGCAACTCCACGAACACCACATCATCCATAAGGATATTAAACCCAGCAATATTATTGTCAATATCGAGACAGGAGATGTCAAGATTGCTGATTTTGCGATCGCCTCCCTGCTACCGGGCGAAAACCCCGCCCCCAGCCATCCCCATTTACTCGAAGGCACCCTCGCCTATATGTCGCCAGAACAAACTGGCCGCATGAATCGGGCGATCGACTACCGCACCGATTTTTATTCTTTAGGCGTCACCTTTTATGAGATGCTTTGTGGCGAATTGCCTTTTAAGGCGATCGATCCCATGGAATTAGTACACTGCCATATTGCCAAAACGCCAGTTTCTCCTTGTGAAAACAGAAAGCAAAAAGTAGAAAGCAAAACCATCGAAGGCAGAATCAATCAAGTAGGAACCAAGGAGATTCCTCAAGTCGTTTCCGATATCGTCATAAAACTCTTAGCAAAAACAGCCGAAGACAGGTATCAAAGTGCTTTCGGACTTTTGTACGACTTGGAAAATTGTCTCGATCAACTGCAAACTACAGGCGAAATTTCCCACATAACCCTCGGCGAGCAAGATCAGTCAAGTCACCTGCAAATTTCCCAAAAATTTTACGGGCGAGAAGCAGAAGTTAATATGCTTCTCAGTATCTTCCAGCGGATGAGGCGAGGCAATACAGAAATCGTGCTAATTTCTGGTTGTGCAGGCGTGGGAAAATCTTCGTTAGTATATGAAGTTTACAAGCCGATTCGGCGGGAAAATGGGTATTTTATTGACAGCAAATTTGAGCAATTTAAGCGCGATATTCCCTACGCTTTTTTGCTCCAAGCTTTTCAAGATTTGTTGCGGCAAATCTTCACCGAAAATGCCGCCGAAATCCATGTTTGGAAACAAAAAATTTTACAAGCAATCGGCGGCAACTGCCAAGTAATTATTGAAGCTATTCCCGAATTAGAACTGATTGTTGGGCCGCAGCCCCCCGTGCCCGATTTAGGAGCAAATGAATCTCAAAATCGCTTTAATTTAGTATTTCAAAACTTCATTCGCGTCTTTGCTCAAAAAGAACACCCCTTAGTAATTTTCCTGGACGACTTGCAGTGGGTCGATTCAGCATCTCTCAAGTTAATAGAACTGCTAGCAACGGACATGGGAACTCAATATTTATTAATAATTGGAGCTTATAGAGAGCAAGAAGTAGATGCAAATCATCCTCTAATGCTGACCGCCGAAGCAATGAAAAAAGCAGGCGGCACTGTAAGGGCGATCGCCCTTTCGCCTTTAGATATAAGCAGCGTCAACCAATTCGTTGCCGATACTTTGAACTGCGCCCTCGAAAAATCCCTAAGTTTAGCAGAATTGCTTTTGCGAAAAACCGCTGGAAATCCATTCTTTTTAACTCAATTAATAAAATTTATTTACTCGAAAACTTTGATTCAATTTAAACTTTCACCCTCTAATAATGTGATCGAGCTAGCTGAACCTAACCTGTCGGGCTTAGCGCAACCAATCTCAGAGCCAATGGTGAAAAAATGCCATATCACAGGCGAGTGGCAGTGGGATATCGAACAAATACAAGAAATGGGAATAACTGACAATGTTGTAGAATTAATGATAGATAATATTCAGAAACTTTCAGAAAATACTCAAGAACTGCTTAAATTAGCCGCTTGTATCGGGAACAAATTTGATTTAGAAATTCTCTCGACAATCGCCGAAAAACCTCTGGCGTCCGCAGCAACAGACCTCGGCGAGGCACTTCAGTCCGGTCTGATTTTGCTCGTGAATAACGTCTACAAAATTCCGCTTACACTAGCAGCAAGCACAGAAGTAACAGACACAATATCTAGAGACTTTACCGATGAATTGTCCATACCAGTGGCTGAGGTTCCTAGCGCTACTTACCAATTTTTGCACGAGCGAGTGCAGCAAGCAGCTTATGCTTTAATCTCCGATTATCAAAAACAAGAAATTCATCTCAAAATAGGCAAGTTTTTACTACGGAATGCACCGCCAGAGCAATTAGAAGAGCATATTTTTGATACTGTAAACCAACTAAATTCAGCCAAAGAAATCATCAGCAGCCAATTAGAACAATTTCAATTATGCCAATTAAATTTAATGGCAGGCCGCAAAGCAAAAGCAAGTGCAGCTTACGAACTTGCCCTCAAATATTTAACCGCAGGTATTGAACTGCTGCCCCCGGAAAGTTGGGAAACTGACTACGAGTTGACTCTTGCACTCTACGAGTCAGCAGCAGAAGCTGCTTACCTCAATACTGACTTTGAACCAATGGAAAAATGGGCGAGAATTGTCCTGCAACACGCAAAAAATGAACTAGACAAAATTAAAGTGTTTGAAATCAGAATCATAGCTTGTGCGATGCAAGCCAAACTCCAAGAATCGGTAAAAATTGGTCGCGAAGCACTAAAAATGTTAGGAATCAACTTTCCAGAATCGCCGATTCCCCTCCACATTCAGCAAGCACTGGCTAAAACAGCAGCTTATTTAACAGACAAACAAATAGAAGATTTAATTAACTTGCCGATTATGACAAACCCGCACAAGCTAGCAACTATGCGCGTGCTTTCCAGTATGTTTTCAGCTACATTTATAGTTGAACCTGTGCTGCTGCCGCTGATTGTGTGCGAGCAAGTGAATTTATCTATTAATTACGGAAACTCTACTTTTTCTGCCTTCGGCTATGCTAATTACGGAGCAGTTTTAAAAGGAATAGTTAGAGATATTGAATCTGGCGATCGCTTTGGTCAATTAGCTTTAAATTTGAGCGATAGATTAAATGCGTTAGAATTCAAAAGCAAAACGCTTAATTTAGTAGCATTCATTTTGATGAACGGCAAGCATCACGTTAAAGACTCTTTGCCGCTATTAGAGGACGCCTATCAAAGCGCGCTAGAAAATGGGGATTTAGAATGTGTTGGATATGCAGCGGTAAATATTTGTCAGTCTTTGTATTTCATCGGTCAAGAATTGCCACAACTGGAACGGAGAATGGTAATTTACAACCATTTGCTGTTTCAACTCAAGCAAGAAACTGTCTTGAATTGGAATCAAATATATCGGCACACTATTTTACAATTGATGGGAAAATTGGCAAGTCCACACCTTGTGCTAGGTGAAGCATACAGCGAAGAAAAATTGTTGTCGCTGCTGTTGAAAGCTAACGATCGGGTGGGACTACAGCACTTTTATTTGCAAAAATTAATAGTAGCGTATTTATTTGGAGATACCGCTACAGCGCTAGAAAATGCGGCGCAAGCCGAAGAATATTTAGACGGAGTTGCAGGCTTTATTAATGTTTCTGAATACCAGTTTTACGATTCTCTAGCCCGCCTAGCAGCCTATCCATCTGCCACAAATGAGGAACAAGAAGATCATATTTTTTACGCTGTCAGTAACCGGAAAAAACTGCAACAAAAAGCGCTTTCTGCGCCCATGAATTTTCAGCACAAATGCGACTTACTTACGGCAGAAAAAGCGCGCGTTTTGGGCAATGTTGTGAGAGCAATGGAATATTACGATCGCGCAATTGAAGGAGCCGAAAAAAACGGATACATACAAATACAAGCACTAGCCGCAGAATTGGCAGGAGCATTTTATCTATCCATAGGACGAGAAAAAAATGCTACAACTTACTTGACAGAAGCGCGTTATTGCTATCAGCGCTGGGGAGCAACAGCCAAAGCAGCGCATTTAGAATCAAAATACTCGCACTTGCTAACTTCAGGCTCAATTTCAACTAATATTGAAACTCACAAATCTACCAGCAGCGCTTCCACCACCAACGACAGTGCAGGCGTGCTAGACTTGACCACAGCAGTTAAAGCATCGCAAACCTTAGCCGGCGAAATAGTTCTAGACAAACTGCTGGCAAAAATGATGAAAATTGTTATTGAAAATGCGGGGGCGCAAACAGGCTTTTTAATACTAGAAAAAGAGGGTCAATGGGTGATTGAAGCATCAGGCTCTGTAGATGTCGATCGCGTTGCTGTCATGCAATCAATTCCGATAGATTTTGTAGGCGACGATCGAGAAGTAACTTTGCTGGCAGTTGCAGTTGTGAATTACGTCGCCCGCACCCAGGAAAGTATAGTTTTAAACGATGCCAGCCGCGAAGGGCAATTTACTCGCACACCCTATATAACGACCGTTCAACCTAAATCAATTCTTTGCACTCCGTTAATTAATCAAGGCCAACTCACTGGCATTCTATATTTAGAAAACAATCTGACTACAGGCGCTTTTACACAAGACAGGTTAGAAATATTAAAACTGCTGTCTTCTCAAATTTCTATCTCCATCGAAAATGCCCAACTTTACGCAAACTTGCACCAATTCAATCAGAATCTCGAAAATTTAGTACAGCAGCGTACCTCCGAACTCTCCCAAACTTTAGAAGACTTAAAATCAGCTCAAAATAAACTGGTAGAATCGGAAAAAATGGCTGCCCTCGGAGGGTTGGTTGCAGGTGTGGCCCACGAAATCAATACTCCCATCGGTATCGGCATCACCGCCGCCTCCCTGCTCGCTGAAAAAGCCACAAAATTTTTTGAGCTTTACACCAACGGTCAAATAAAACGTTCCGAGTTAGAAAAGTTTCTGGATACCGCCATGCAAAGCAGTAATATGATCTTATCTAACCTCACGCGGGCAGCCGACTTAATTCACAGTTTTAAAGAAGTAGCTGTGGATCAGTCGAGCGAGTTAAAACGCACGTTTAATGTTAAAAACTATCTAGAGGAAATTTTGACATCCTTAACAGCCAAACTAAAAAGAACTAAGCACAAAATAGAGATTAAGTGTGATGAAAATATTGTAGTGGACAGTTACCCCGGCGTAGTGTGTCAAATTGTGACAAATCTGGTGTTGAATTCCCTAATTCACGCCTACGATGGAGAGGACGAAGGAGTTCTGGCTTTTTATTTCAAACTAGAGGGCGATCGGCTAATATTTGAATATGCCGATAATGGTAAAGGAATTGACCCAGAAAATCTCAGTAAAATTTTTGAACCGTTTTTTACCACCAAAAGAGGTCAGGGAGGCACGGGATTGGGACTGCACATTATTTATAACCTTGTTACTCAAAAACTAAAAGGCACAATTAGCTGCACAAGTCAAGTAAATAAAGGCACAAGATTTATGATTGAATTTCCCGCTAAAATGAGCAATTAGTTATTAGACCGCCAACATGGATATAAGTTTTATATAGGAGAACGATATATGTCAGAAGCTAGTAAAAACCTGTTGGCTGCGGGCGATGACGAATTAATCGCGACGGGCGACGATGAATTAATATTTGCCGAGGAAGACGAGGCGGAACAAAAACCACTAGAAGAAAGTTGGAAAATATTAATTGTAGATGATGAAATAGAAATTCACAATATTACTAAACTAGCGTTGAATGATTTTAAGTTTGAAGGGAAAAGCATAACATTTATTAGCGCTTATTCAGGAAAAGAAGCTAAAGAAATAATCCAAGATAATTACGACATAGCATTAATTTTGCTTGATGTAGTTATGGAAACAGAAGAAGCCGGCTTGGAAGTAGTTAAATACATCCGCGATATTTTAAATAATCAAATTGTGCGAATTATTTTACGCACTGGACAGCCCGGACAAGTACCAGAAGATGTAGTAATTGTCAGCTACGATATCAATGATTACAAAACCAAAACAGAACTTACTAATAAAAAATTATTTACTACAGTAGTCACCGCACTGAGAGCATTTAGATCACTCAATCAAATCGAGTCCAGCAAAAGCGAGCTCGAAAAAATAGCCGCCGCATCAGCCCGTTTTGTACCCCGTGAATTTTTGAAATTTCTCAAAAGAGAAAGCATCGTTGATGCCAGACTAGGAGACTCTGTACAAGCAGAAATGACGATTATGTTTGCCGATATTCGCTCATTTACAAGTCTGTCAGAAAGTATGTCTCCCCGAGAAAACTTTGAATTTCTTAACTCTTACTTAAGCCGAGTTGGCCCAGTTATCCGCGAGTACAACGGTTTTATAGATAAATATATTGGTGACGGGATTATGGCTTTGTTTCCTAACAGGGCTGAAGATGCTGTGCAAGCAGCAATTGAGATGCAGCAGCAAGTAAAAATTTATAACAGACACAGGCAAAACAGTGGCTATCAACCTATTTCGATAGGGATTGGCTTGCATACGGGAACTTTAATGTTAGGTACGATTGGCGAAGCGGAACGAATGGAAAGTACGGTGATTTCTGATGCAGTTAATTTAGCTTCCCGCGTGGAAGGATTGACAAAGCTTTATGGAGTTTCTATTGTAGCTAGCGTCCAAACCCTTTGCCGGATAGACGATCCTCAACATTACAAGTGCCGGTTTCTCGATCGCGTTCAAGTAAAAGGAAAACAAACACCTGTTGCTGTATTTGAAATTTATGATGGCGACTCGCCGACAATGATCGAACTAAAAGCACAAACTCAAACTTATTTTGAACAGGGAATTTTTTTTCACTACCAGCAACAATTCGCGCAAGCAAGGCAAATGTTTTTGCGCGTTTTGCAAGTCAATAAGTATGATAAGGCAGCATCTTTTTATGCAGAACGCTGCGATATGTTGATGAAAAATGCAGTCATTATGACTCTGGAAGGAATAGAGATATAGGTAATGGGGCATTGGGCATTGGGCATTGGGTATTGGGCATTGGGTATTGGGCATTGGGCATCAGCTAAGATAGTGAACAGTGAACAGTGAACAGTGAACAAATAACTTAATTTATGCGCTTCAAATCCCTTGATGTTTTTCGCGGAATTGCGATCGCCTCGATGATTCTAGTCAACAACCCCGGCAGTTGGAAACAGGTGTATCCGCCGCTAGATCACGCAGAATGGCACGGCTGTACGCCCACAGACTTGGTATTTCCGTTTTTCCTGTTCATCGTGGGCTGCGCGATGTCTTTCTCGCTGTCAAAATATACTCAAACTACTACAAAAATAGAAACAAATATTTACTGGCGAATTGCGCGCCGCGCCACGATTTTATTTATATTAGGATTGCTGCTAAATACATCTTCGATCGCCCTTGACGTACTTCTCAACAGCGCCCCGATTGAAAACTTCGGTAAAATCCGCATTATGGGAGTATTGCAGCGCATCGGCTTAGCGTATGCAATTAGTGCGATCGCGATTCTCAACCTTTCCCCCCGCAATCAAAAACTGCTCGCGATTGCCGTGCTTTTGGGCTATTGGGGCGCATTACTCGTATTTGCTGTAGGGGGGTACAGCGCCTACGAACTCACGCCGGAAGGATATTTAGGTGGATATGTCGATCGGCTAATTCTCGGCAGCCAACACCTGTACAAAGGAGGCCCCTTCGATCCTGAAGGATTGTTGAGCACATTACCCGCAGTTGTAACCGTCCTGATCGGCTACTTTACAGGGGAATGGTTGCGCGTGCAGCCAATTAAAACCCGCACCAGTATCAACTTAGCAATCTGCGGCCTCAGTTGCGTGATAATCGGCCATTTGTGGGGATTTTTATTTCCGATCAACAAACAACTGTGGACGAGTTCCTATGTAGTTTTTACCGCAGGTTGGGCGTTGCTATTGCTAGCAGCTTGCTACGAAACAATAGAAGTGCGGAATTGGAAATGGGGGCGGCTTTTTGAAATCATGGGAGTGAATGCTATTTTCCTATTTGTCGCCTCTGGAATTGTCGCCAGAATATTGTTGAAAACTCATATTGGTAGCGGCGAAAATGCTCCAACTACCTACACTTGGATTTACGAAAACTGGTTTGTGCCGTGGGCTGGGCTGCTGAACGGTTCTTTAGCATTTGCCGTGACAGCGGTATTGTGTTGGTGGTTGATTTTGTATGGAATGTACCGCCGAGGTTGGGCGATCAAAATCTGAGTAGTCAAAAATAAGTAATATCAATTCCGGTTGCACTCATACATGAGTGTTGAGTGTTGAGTGTTGAGTGTTGAGTGTTGAGTGTTGAGTGTTGACTCGATTTTATTATTCCGATGCAACCGGAAACGATATAACTGTAGTTTAGACTAAAAAATGAGCACAGCTAGAAGTAGCCACCTTTGAATCTCAGGCAAGCTGTTGCTCAAAAACT